>CAYPCO010000088.1:0-3030 GCA_964409265.1 uncultured archaeon
CGAGATATTCAGAGATACACAAGAAGATAGAACAGATAAGATTTCAGAGGAGATATCATCTCTTAAAAATCTTCCAGGAAGAATAGATTCTCTAGCAGAACAGCTAAAGGACACCCGTTCGGTAATAAAAAAGCTTGAGGAGGCTTATATCAACAAGAAAGAGTTTGTTGAAACCATAAAAAGTCTTACCGAAGTTCTTGAAAATTTGAAAAAGAATTATGAAGAACTTGATAAGAGAATCGCGGTTGAGAAATCCCAGCTGGAATCTATAGTTCATAACATACTTTCTGACGAAAAATTTTTGGAATCTTCGCAAGAAAAACTCAGAGAGCTAATAGATGAAAAAACAAAGAAGCTCACAGATGAAACGCTTTCTATGTTCAATCAATTGCTTAAAATGGTCAAAAAGAACAGCGAAACAGTCACAAGTTTGAAGGCAAGGTTGTCTGACGTCAAAGAGTTCACAGGACAAGTCAAAAAGAATACAAAATCCATATCAGACCTTGAAAGCAGATTTCTGGTCATCAATGACATAACATCAGACCTTAAGGATATAAGGAAAAGGTTTGGTGAAGTTGAGCAAAAACTCCTTGAACTCCATAAACTTCCCGAGATGGTAAATATTCATGATAAACATATAGGCAAACTTGTCGGGTTCAGTGACGGGGTTAGAAAAGATCTTGAAACATTTTCTAATCATATAAAATCTCTGGAAGACAGATTAGAAGAACTTAAAGAAACTGTCGCTTCTGTGGACGGCTTCACAAAATCAGAAACGTCTTCTATGAGATCATCCCTTGAGGATTTACAAAAGAACTTTTCATCTCTTTATCAGGAAGTTCAAGATCATATAATCAGCGTAGAGAAACTTATCAAATCTTTTGAGAACAGTGTTAATAACGGTTTAAACGAGCTTAAAGAGAATACACACTCGATTATCAATGAATATAAAAAGGAAATCGACGCAAAACTTTCGAATCAGGGAAAGATGTTTTCAAATGATGTAAAGTCGATTATACAACGTGTGAGCGTTTTAGAGAATATATCAAGGGATTTTGAATCCAGGATGGACGGTCTCACTAAAGAAACAGAAAGGCTAAGGAATTTTGTTTCTGAGATAAATGGTTTGAAAAAACACATGGCTGAAATGGACGAGAGCATAAAGCTCATTCTTAGAAGAATCAGCGATAAAGATGCTATAGTTTCGCACATAAAGGCTTTGGATGACTCAGTCAGGGAGTTGAAAGAGAAACATACAGTGTTAGAAAATAAGTTTGTATCAAGTACGGTTAGGTTTGATTCAGCAATAAAACAGATTATAAGTGACATCAATGAGTTCGAAAAAAGACAAACAAGGGAAAGAGAAAGGCTATCTAGACTTCTTAAAGAGTTGAGAGAATGAGCAAAGAAATTGTTGAAATAGAAAATGGAACAGCAAGACTTAAGAAGATTAACAAGGAACAAAAGAAGCTCATAGATGATATGAGAAAAGAAAGAGACATGCTTCTGGAGAGATGCAGATATCTTACACAGAAATTCAATGAGGTCTATGCAACATATGAAGAAGCAAGTAGAAGGATTCTCAAATTTGTTGAATCACAAACAGATCCTATTTATAAGAGAATAGAAGCTCTTGAAGATAAGGCAAAGATACTAAATGAAATCCGTGAGAGACTCAGAACCCATGCTTCTACAATTCAGGATATTCTAAACAGTAAAAAAGATATGGAAAAAAGAATTTCGGAGTTAGAGTCTATATCAACCTCTACCAAAGATTCTGTTTCTAAACTCGGAGATCTTCTAGAAGACTTGAACAAAAAAGAAAAGCAAAACGAAAAGAGAATTAACATCGTAAGAAACATACTTGAGAAAAGGGATGATGAATATTTTAGAAAAATAAAGATAATTCAAGAAGATGCTGCAAGAAACTTCAACAAATTTCAAAATGATGTAAACAAAAAAATATCACTAATAGACGAGTCTATAAAAGATTTTACCACAAAACTTCAGACCATAGACACGTTTGTTAAAAATCTAAACGTCCTTGAAGAAAGGGTTGAGAATCATTTAGATGATTTAAGAAGATATGTTGATAATAGATTCAGAGCAGAAGAAAAGGAACGGACTTCCCACATAACCTCCCTAACAAAAACCCAATCAAACCTTTCTTCCGAACTCAAAAACCTAAAAACAATCTTGGACAAAACCATAGAGGAAATAAAGAAGGACATAAATGAAAATCAACTAACAGAAAAAACCCTTGAAGATAGAATAGCGTCCCTAAAAGAGGAATTTAACCATAACATAAAATCATCCTTTAACGAACTTAAACTCTTCCAAGAAGAACTAACCAAAACCCTCAATAACTTAGAGCTTAACATCGAACGCCATATTTCTTCATCCACAAAGCTTTTCCAGGATCTTAAAGATAAAACCAAGACACAAGAACTCAACGAAAAGGATCTCAGAAAGGCCTTAGAAGCTCTGGATAAACAAACGCTCGAAACCGTAACCAAACTCAGGTCAGACATAGAAAAAAGAATCTCTCAAACAGAGCTCATTATCAAAGAAATAGACACAAAACTTGCAGGAATGGAAAGGTTTATCAAATCCCTCGATCTAAGCGATGAAAAAATCGAAGAAAGAATAGATGAAATAAAAACAAAACTTGAAGAAAGAATAACACAAAGAATAAAGGACATCGAATCTCGAGGAGATGTTCTCTCAAAGGATATAGAAAAGCTCAGGAACAATGTAGAGTCCGAGCTTAGCAAGATTCGATATGAGTTCGACCATCTTATCACAAATCTCAAGAACACCTTTGATCAAAGATTTATTAAACAGGATTCAGACCTAAAAGAAACATTTAGAAGGATTCAAAGCCTTGAAAAGACGACAGGATCACTTGATCTAAGCAATGAAAAAATCGAAGAAAGGCTTGAAGAGATACGAACAAAACTTGAAGAAGATTTAAATTCCCACATAACCTCCCTAACAAAAACCCAATCAAACCTTTCTTCCGAACTCAAA
>CAYPCO010000089.1:0-2978 GCA_964409265.1 uncultured archaeon
AGCGTTGCTAGGATGGGAAAATGAAGAAAGCTTAACAGTAATGCTAGACCTTAAAAATAATAGAATAATTATAAGGCGATAGATATGAGAAGTGAGGAAGAGATAAGGGAAAGGATAAATATCATATTAAAGTATTAACCAGTGGAGGTGGGAAATGGTTAGAGTATTTCAGACCCTGATGTGGGATCTTTATGGATGTTCCAGAAATCTTGTTTATTTTAACGATATTGAACACGAGCTTGTCGATATTCTTTCTGAAAATGGTCTTAAAATCGTTGATAAACCTGTGGTGACAGATTACGGTTCTGAAGATGGTCATGGTTTTAATTTCTATGTCCCTTTAAGGGATTCAGCATTTATAATATACACATGGCCTGAGAAAAAACTGACAGGAGTAACGCTTGAACTTTGTAGCGAGGGTCTTGATGAAGACGGTCTCTGTGACGATCTAAAGAGATTTTTCGATGCAAAATATGTAGATAGAGACCCTGATCCAAAAAAGAGAGGTTACAGATGGGAAGAGTTTTCTGGTCTACTCTAAGTCCTTTCTAGATAGAATGGTTACCGGGCTCCTTATGGAATCCTTTTCCATCCCCACAAGGAATTTAACACCACTTCTTTTTGCAACCTCATTGATTTCATAATCCACCTTACCATCAAATACAACTGCGTAGGGGTTTTCTATCGTTTTAAGAGTCTCTTGAAGCTCTGAAACAGGAACCTTTCCTAAAAGTTCTTTATCAGGACCAAATATACATGCAGCCCTGGTTCCTATGAGTTCTTCTAGTGTATTTTTAAATAACTCTTTGTCCTCTGAAGAAAGACGTCTTCCCTTGTATGGTTTCTTTTTTTCTTCTTTAAACCTGCCTTTCTCCTGTTCAATCGTTAGTTCATGAACATCTCTATGGTGTTTGTTATTGGTTTTTACCTCGTGAATGAATTGTTCCGCAGATATCTTTTCTCTCAAGGACTTGTAAACCTCCTTCTTAGTTAAATCCTCGACCTCCTTACCTTCTGGTGCCACGGCTACATAGTCTATATCAGCTAACTGAAGAACTTCTTTTGCTATAAGCTTCCCCCCTCTGTCACCATCAACGAAGAGCGTGGTTATCTTTTCTTTCGAAAGTTCTACTATTGCTGGTGGAACCGATGTTCCTTCAATTGCTATAGTATTCCTTATTCCATGACGTAGAAGATTTATTACATCAGCCCTGCCTTCAACAACTATTATCTCTTCTGACTCAAGCAAGTTAGGTCCGCAGGGAAGACCCTTGTATGTTGTGATTTCATGTGCCCTTACAGCTTCTTTTATCTGTTCTGAAACCTCTTCTGCACTTGGGATTCCTGATTCTACTATATTCTTAAGGATTTCTTTAGCTCTTTCAACAATGAATTTCCTTTTTTCGGATCTCATGTCATCAACACTTATTACTTTTATGTCTGCTATGCAGGGACCTATTCTCTCTATAGTTTCAAGGGTTGCTGCTATTAAGGCTGTCTCTGCTGAATCCAACGATGATGGAATTATTATCTCACCTTCTGAACTACCAGAAGATGATTTAAGATTAACTTCTATCCTACCTATCCTTCCTGTTTTCTGAAGTTCTCTCAAATCGAGATCAGAACCTAATAAACCTTCAGTTTGACCAAAAATCGCCCCGATCACGTCGGGTTTTTCTACTATACCTTTTGTTTTTATTCTCGCTTTTATGAGATATTTTATGGAAGTCGGTGCCAACTTTGCCATAGTGATCATCCTCCTTAATGATATTTTTCAAATCTTCAATTCTTGTTCTTCCAAACCTCATAACAGACCTCCTGAGGCTTGAATTTACATGTATTTTATACCTTTGAAGCAGGACTCGAAGTCTTGACGCGATTCTTCGGCCCTCTTGATCAAAGTCTGTGAGTATCACAACTTCTGTCGCTTTCCTTGTCTCGCTTATCCTGTAAACAACCTCTGCAAGTGGTCTACTATTTATTTTAACGATGTTTTTTATATTTACTCCAAGCTTTTTTAAAGCATTTGCATCGTTCTTTCCTTCTACTATTACAGTGCAATGATTAAGCTCGTCTATTACTTCCTTGAATTCTCGTGTTTCTGGTTCTATTTTCATATTCATATAAGATTCTTCATGTATTTTTTGAGATTTTTCAGGATCTTATATACACTCGATTCAATGTTTGGGTCACATTCTGGATGATAAACCTTCATACCTTCCTTGTCTCTGTAAACGTTCATCGTGTTTCTTTTACCGACTTGACCACATTTATAACATCTTGAATATCCCCACATAAGTGTTTCTACCATGCCAACACCTCCATAATATCCCTCTTGGTTATTATTCCTAAAAGTTCATCATCTTCATTAACTACAGGGACACCTCCAATACCAGGTTTCATTAAGGAAATCGCGCTGTATATATCATCTTCAGGCATAATCTTTGTAACATTTTTGTTCATGATATCTCTCACTTCAGTTTTATCATATTTTAATCTTCCATATGCTTTACTTGTTTTCAGATAAAACAGTATATCCTTTGGTGTGCACATACCCACCAAAACACCGTTTTCAACCACAGGAAGTCTTCTATACGCTCCTCTACAAAGGATTTTCGCAACATCACAAAGCGTGTAATATGGTTTGATTATAAGAGGTTTCTTTGTCATAACATCTCCAACCATTATGCCTGTTTCCGTATTTATGTGTTTTATAAAATCAAATTCAGACACTATTCCAGAAAGGGTATTCCCGTCTACAACAGGATATACGCTCTTTTCTTGATGTTTTGCATATTCTATGGCTTTATATATCTTTGTCTTACCAGATAAAGTTATCACATTCTTTTCCATTATCTTTGAAACGGTCTGATTTAATCCACCCATAGGGAAAATCTTATGTTTTCTCCCACCACCAAGGAAGTTCAGTACATCAGTTATCGAGATTATCCCAATAAGCCTTTTTTTACTGTCAAGAA
>CAYPCO010000090.1:0-2945 GCA_964409265.1 uncultured archaeon
ATTACTTTGATAGCTGCTGGACTTATTTCAATAATATATCTCTCTGAAATTACAGGTATAACAGATTTGATGAACACTGTGCTTTTCATAAATCTATATGTTGTCTTTCTGGGTGTTATGTGGTATGTTATATCCAAAATTGGTCTAACCAGAAAATTTTTCATTTTACTATCCTTTGCGAAAGAAAGAGGAATAAAAAGGAAGGTATTATCGCTTAGAAAAAAATTCAAACCACCTTTTAGATTGGTCACGGATGAATATATAAAATCCTATGAATTCGGTAAAGACCCAGATATAGACAGTCTTTTTTATTCCATAACAGATCAAAGGTCTGATGTTAAAAAACTTCTTCACGAGTTAGAACTCAGATTATGTATGCATTTTCTTAATGATATAAAAAAGGCCCTAAAACTTGCAAGAGAAAGAGGTGATTTTAAGGCTGCAAAGGTTTATGAAAGGATGATAAAGAGGTGTGAGACTGATATGATAAGATACGAAAAACTAGTCGAAAAGTCTAATTAATTATTTAAATAGATGCGTCATTAAGTATTTAAGTGATTTTATGCCTGAGAAAAGCTCCGAAGGAAAGATAATAAGACTTGCTGAAACGAACCTCGATGGTGGTAAAAGGGTAGAGGTAGCTCTAAGAAGCATAAAGGGAGTCTCATTTATGTATAGTAATGCTGTTGCAAAAGCGTGTGGTTTTTTTGGTAAGAAACTTCAGGACCTCTCCGAGTCTGACCTGAAAAAACTCGAGGATGCACTCTCAAATCCTCAGAGTGTTGGTATACCTTCATGGCTTTATAATCGAAGAGGAGATCCTAAAACAGGTGAAGACTTTCATAATGTTGCTTCACAACTGGAATTCGCAACCAAAATCGATATAAATGAACTTAAGAAAATAAAGTGCTATCGTGGTGTAAGACACATTCTTGGACTTCCTGTTAGAGGTCAAAGAACGAGGTCATCCTTCCGAAAGGGTAGAACAGTTGGTGTGAGCAGAAAGAAGAAGTGATAGTATGAGAAGGCCAAGAAAGAAATTCAAGAATCCAAAAACACCTTGGAACCTTAGAAGACTAAAAGAAGAGAGAAAGATTCTAACTCAATATGGTTTGAGGAGAAAGAAGGAGTTAAGAATAGCCCAAGAGATTTTGAGAAATTTTAGAAGAAGGGCAAGAGATCTTATAGCTGTTGGAAACAAAGAAGAGGAGAAGGTTTTAATTGAGAAAATGAAAAAATTAGGTCTTCTAACTAAAAAAGAACCTACACTTGATGATATCTTGGAACTTAATGTTACCGACATTCTTGAGAGAAGGCTTCAAACCATAGTTTTTAAAAAAGGTATGGCAAATTCTATAAAACACGCTAGACAACTTGTAACTCATGGTCATATATCCATCGATGGAAGAAGGATAAAATTCCCATCATATCTTGTAACAGTTGATGAAGAGAAAAAAATAGATTGGTATAAACCTGTAAACCAAGGTGGATAGTATGTGCGCACAAGAAATATCTCAACAGAAGGGAAAATGGGGAATAGCTCACATATATTCATCTTCCAATAATACAATAATTCACATAACCGATATAACAGGAGCTGAAACCATAGCCAGAGTATCAGGAGGTATGGTAACCAAAAGAGACAAAGATAAAGGAGCTCCATTTCCAGCAATGAATGCTGCAAGAAGGGCAGCTGAAGAGGCCATGGCCAGAGGAATAGTGGGTGTTCATCTTAAGGTTAGAGCTCCGGGAGGACATAAAAAGAGAATCCCTGGTCAGGGTGCACAATCTGCCATAAGAGCGCTTGTAAGAGCTGGATTAAAGATAGGTAGAATAGAGGATGTAACCCCAATACCTCATGATTCTACAAGAAAACCTGGTGGAAGAAGGGGTAGAAGAGTGTAAAGGTGAATTATGGCTAAAGGACATAAACCAGTTTCTGGTTCGAGGGCATATTGGCCAAGAAAAAAGGCAAAAAGCATTTACGCTACCTTTAGGTCTTATCCTGAATTAGAAGATGCCCTGCCTTTAGGTTTTGCTGGTTACAAGGCAGGTATGACACAACTGATAGTTAGTGGAACAGGGAAGTTCTCAGAGGTTGTTGTTCCTGCAACTGTTTTGGAATGTCCCCCTCTTGTTGTATGTGGTATTGTCCTATACAAAAAATCTCATGATGGTTTAAACACAGAAACTGTAGTATGGGCTGATAATATCTCAAAAGATCTAGAAAGAAAGACCAAAACACCCAAAAAAACTGAAACGTCCAAGAAACTTGAAGAGATCGAAAAAAAGCTTGATGAGTTCGAGGACATAAGACTTCTTGTCCACACCCAACCAAGAGAGACGGGTATTGGAAAAAAGAAACCAGAGCTTTTTGAACTTGAACTCGGCAGTGAATTAAAAGAAAAATGGGAATACGCAAAGCAAAAACTTGGTGGAACAATTTCGGTAAAGGATGTGTTTAAGGAAGGCGAATATGTTGATGTTAAGGCTGTTACCCAAGGTAAAGGTTTTGAGGGTCCTGTCAAGAGATTTGGTGTTAAAATAAGACCAAGAAAGCATGAAAAGAAAAGAAGGCATGTTGGAAATCTTGGTCCAAGAAATGTTGCCAGGGTCTTACCAGGAAAGATAGCAATGCCAGGTCAGCATGGTTTTCAAACAAGAACAGAATACAATAAAAAAATACTAAAGATAGACACAGGTGAACTTACACCCAAAGGTGGATGGTTGAATTACGGGGAGGTTAAAGGTGACTATCTTATAATCCATGGCTCTGTTCCTGGTCCGAAGAAAAGACTTGTTATGTTAAGAAAGGGTGTCAGAGCACCTGAACCACAACCTGTAGAAGTAAAAAAGGTTCTTCTTCACTCCCAACAAGGTGTGTAATCTACTTTTCAACTGTTTCTATAGAAATAATAACACGCCGGGGGCAGGATTTTCACTTT
>CAYPCO010000091.1:0-2887 GCA_964409265.1 uncultured archaeon
AAAATGTTGTTGGGGCTGTTGGTTTTGCAAAAGCAACCGAGATAATAAAGGATAAGGATATAGAGCATATGAAAAGCTTGAGAGATATGTTAATTAAAGGAGCTCTTGAGATTGAAGAAACATGGTTAAATGGTCACCCAACCGAAAGACTTTGCAACAATGCAAATATAACCTTCAGATACATAGAAGGTGAATCCCTACTATTACATCTTGATCTAAAAGGAATTGCTGTTTCTACAGGATCAGCATGTTCTTCTAAATCCCTTGAACCAAGTCATGTCCTGATGGCCATAGGTCTAAGACCAGAAGATGCGCATGGCAGCATAAGATTCAGTCTTGGAAAAGACAATACAAAAGATGAAATCAAATACACCTTAGAAGTTCTGAAGGAGTCTGTTGAGATTTTAAGAAAGATAAGCCCGTTCAAACCAAGGAGGTAGTATGTCAGGAATAAACTATAGTAAAAAAGTTATGGAACATTTCCTCCACCCAAGAAATATGGGTGAAATCAAAAATCCAGACGGTATAGGTAAGGTTGGTAATCCTATATGCGGAGATGTTATGTGGATCTATATAAAAGTTAGTAAGAACAAGCAAGGCAAGGAGATCATATCGGATATAAAATTTCAAACATTCGGGTGCGCCGCAGCGATAGCAACATCATCCATGATAACTGAACTTGCAAAGGGAAAAACCCTTGAAGATGCAATGAAGATATCACACAAGGATGTTTCTAACGCTCTCGGTAAATTACCTCCTATTAAGGAGCATTGTTCAAATCTTGCCATAGATGCCCTTCGTGCAGCAATAGAGGATTATAAAAAAAGAAAGGGGTAATATGTATAGAATTGTTTATGTTACAGCAGGAAATGAGGAAGAAGCAACGAAAATAGCCGATACTCTTGTTAATGAAAAACTTGTTGCATGCGCTAATATTTTTCCTATAAAATCTGTTTATCGATGGAAAGACAAGACTCAGCATGACAGAGAAGTTGTGATAATATTAAAAACTAGAACAGATCTGGTGGATGAGGTTATTAAAAGAATAGAAAGTATACATTCTTATGAGACACCATGCATATTATCAATCCCTATAGAAAAGGGTTCTAAAAAATTCCTGAGGTGGATAGATGAATCAACAAAAGAGAGTAACTGAAAACACTACGGTAGAGGAGATAATGAGGATGCCCAGAGGAGCCGAGATTTTGGCAAAACACAGACTGCCCTGCCTAACGTGTCCTATGGCAGCATATGAAATCGGCTCTCTCAAGATAGGCGATGTTGCAAGACTCTATGGTATAGATGTGAAGAAGCTTTTAGATGAGCTTAATAGGGTGAAAGAATGATTCTTTGCCTGCCCTGTTTGGCTTTACTCATGTATTTCGCAATTGCAGGAATATTTTTCCCGAAGTATAGATCATATGTTAAAGAAGGATGGAGATGCTTCGTTGATAAACTTCTTGGAAAGAAATGTTCGGTTTCATTTGATAATAGGATGAGGCTTGCTCTTAGCTCATGGTTCACAAGTCATGGCATGGAGAGAGCAGGTAGATTTTTTTATAACGAAAGGAATTTTAACATCACGCTTACGTTAATTGTCATATTGTCAACAATAATTTCGATATATCTGTTTTTTATTTTCATGAATTTTATGGCCTCACCGCCTTGTTCAGAAACAACATGTGGGATATAATCTCTAAGCCCCTTCACTCCATTTTTTCTTAAGTGCTTCCCATGTTAGCTCTTCACCACGTGATTTGAAGTATATATTCTTCTCTGTGTTTTTTATACACATGATACAATCAGCATTACATCTGTTAGTTAGTTTGATTTTAACAGTTTCAAGTTTCATCATTATCATCTTTATATTCATTAATTTTATATTCTGCGTGAACATGAACAGGAGATTCTAGAATGAGAAAGATCATACATACCTATCTGCCTCGTTTTTTAAATAATTTATCATATTCACTTACAAAAGCTAGACAAATTTAACTATATAATATACAATAGTATCAGAGGGTTTTTGTCCATGAAAAACATCTATCTGAAAGGACTCAGCGCAAATATACTCTTATTAGGTATTGTTAGCTTTTTGAACGATTTGAGTAGTGAGATGATAATGCCAATTCTACCAATGTTTATTACAACACTAGGTGGTACAGGCTTAGTAATCGGATTGATTGGTGGTTTGAGAGACAGCATATCAAGTATCTTAAAGGTCATTTCTGGTTACTGGTCTGATAAAACAGGAAAAAGAAAAATATTCGTTTCATCGGGCTATTTAACTTCTTCTGTGTTTAAGTTGCTTTTGGCTTTTTCGAAAACATGGCAACATGTTTTAATTTTTTCTAGTTTAGAAAGTATAGGTAAAGGGTTAAGAAGTGCACCGAGAGATGCCATTATTGCGGATTCAATGCCAAAGGAAAAAGGTAAAGGATTTGGAATTCATAGAGCCCTGGACACCTCCGGAGCTATCTTAGGATCGATCATTGTTTTTATTTTATTTTGGTTTTTGAATTTCGACTTTAATACAATTATATTTATTTCTGCAATTATTGCGTTCACCTCTTTAGTTCCATTATCTTTTGTAAAGGAAAGAAAAGGAAAGACCAGAAATCTGAATCTACAGGTGAGTTTGGGAAATCTTCCCAAAAATCTAAAAGTGTTCGTTTTAATCTCTGTTGTTTTTGCCCTGGCAAATTTCAGTTACATGTTTTTTATACTTAGAGCCCAAGAATTTCTTGTAGGTAAATCATCTATAGGACTGTCGATTCTGCTGTATGTACTCTTCAACATCTTCTATGCTGCATTTGCTGTTCCGTTCGGTAGTATTTCCGATAGAATAGGAAGAAAAAAGGTTATAGTTTTTGGTTATCTGTTATTC
>CAYPCO010000092.1:0-2835 GCA_964409265.1 uncultured archaeon
CCAAATTATCCAAGCCTATAACTTCTTTACCAGCTTTAAGCAAAAACTCGGCTAGATGAGAACCTATAAAACCAGCGCACCCTGTAACAAGAACTTTTTCCATCAAAAACACCTCTTAACTGCTTCCTCTGAAGTGTATTTTGGTTTCCATCCAAATCTCTTTAACTTTGTTGTATCCAAAAGCATTACTGGTATATCACCTTTCCACCCATATCTACTGCCTGTAAATACAAATCTTGGTTTTAGTCCCATTGATTCTGAAACAATCTCTGCAATTCTTCTAACTTTTATAGTATCATCGGAACCAACATTGAAAACATCAAATGGTTTTTTTGCATGCTTGATTCCAACAAATATGGCATCTATACAGTCATCTACATCTATATATGATTTGTTTTGTTCACCATCACCCAATATCTCAAGTTCATTTGGGTTTTTCTTGAGTTTTTGTATAAAATCGTAAATAACACCATGTGTTACGGGCTTGCCTATAACATTGGCTAAACGAAAGATAACACCTTCCATATCGAATGTATGGCAATAAGCAGATATAAGAGCTTCACAGGAAAGTTTTGTGGCACCATAAATCGATACAGGTTCCAAAGGGGAATAATCTTCGGGTGTTGGTATTTTTCTTGCTTCACCATAAACCGTCGAGCTTGAGGTAAACACAATCCTTTTCACACCAATCTCACGCATACACTCTAACACTCTGTGTGTAGCGATTATGTTTTCTTCTATCTGTTTTTTTGGATTTTTCACACCCGTTCTAACATCAGAATCTGCAGCAAAATGAAAAACTGTATCAATACCTTTGAAATACTTATCTATTTCATCTTTTAGCAAATCAGCGAACACAAATTTAAAATTCTGGTTTTCGAAACATTCACTTAAAAACTCCTTTTTTCCTGTTTTAAGATTATCTATAACTGTTACATGATAACCTTCCTTAAGAAGTCTTCTAGCTAAATGGGAGCCTATAAAACCAGCACCACCTGTAATAATGACATTAGACATATAGAGGTTTAAACTTGGTATTATTTAAATTTTGCTTACAGAACAAATTTTATGGACATAAGGGTTTTTGCACCGATGCTGGGATTAGATCCTGATTCTCCTTGGGGAGGTGAAATATTCGACGTAGAGATCTTAACAAGACTTGCACAAGCCGGTATTAAAATAGAGGTTCTTTTAAGAAAGAATCAGCCATCACCACAAGTAAAAAACCTAACAGTTCATTACTTGCCTTTTAATATAGATACCAGGGTATACAGCGTGTTTTTTCTTCCATGGTTATTCAACATGCCTTTTGTTAAAAGAATTATGAAAAATTGTGATATATTCAGAGTTCATAGTCCATATTTTATGGCTTTAGGTGCCATTTTAGCAAAGACGTGTCCTTTATGGTTCAATTACTTTCATATAGAAAAAAACAAATTCATGAATGTTTTTGATAGAACAATACCTAAATATGCGAGTGGTCTCACTTTATCGTGTAAAGACACATTAAACGATTTAAAAAAACTCTGTCCCGGAATAGAAAACAAAATCTACGAGATAACACCGCCCGGAATAGATACAAATCTTTTTAGACCTATTAGATCAAACGTCAGAGATGAGTTAGGAATAAAAGATAAGCTTGTCGTTCTTTTTATCGGCAGACTTATAGAAAGAAAAGGTGTCGATATTCTTTTAAAGGCATGGGAAAAGGTGAGTCGAGAGATCGACAATGTACATCTTGTCATTATAGGCAAGGGTCCACTTGAGACATTGGTCAAACTCTATAGCAAAAAACTGAGAAATATAACACACATATCCTTTATTGAAAAAAGAACAGATCTTCCCAAATATTACTCGCTAGCAGATATTTTTGTGTTTCCAACAAGACTGGAAGGATTTGGTATGACAGCCGGTGAGGCAATGGCCTGTGGTCTGCCTGTTGTAACAACCGATGCAAAAGGTATAAAACACGTCGTTGATAGCTCTTGTGGTTTTAAAGTCAGAGTTGGGGATTATAATTCTCTTGCAGAAAAAATGTTAATTCTTCTAAAAGATAACAGACTGAGATCAACAATGAGCAAAAATGCTATAAAGAAGGCAAAAAAAGAGTTTTCTTGGGATGTAACCGTTAATAAAACGGTAAACTTCATAAAAAAAGTGATTGAAAATGCTTAGGGTTTCTGTTGTCATCTGCACAAAGGACAGGACTAAAGAACTAAAACAATGTATAGATTCTATTAGAAGACAAACGCATAGACCCTATGAAATCATCGTGGTTTCAAATAAACCTATTAAGATACGTGGCGCAAGGACTATAACTCAGAAAGGCAAAGGTCTTCCTAATGCAAGGAATTGTGCATTAAAAATAGTTCGTGGTGATATAGTTGCCTTCTTTGATGACGATACCATAGTTGACAGGAATTATATAAAAAATATTGTTTCGGTTTTCGAGAAACATAAAGACGTTGGTGGTGTGACCGGGAGAATAATAGAACCCTTTAGGCAAGACATAAAGGAGGGTGTTCTTGGTAAGCTCATGAAGTTTTACGCAAAATTGTTTTTCATAAGCGGGTTCTTTGTAAATGCAGAATGTATAGGCAGGGTTTTACCGTCTGGGTTTACATGTAGTAATTTTGACAGGGTCAAAAATATAACCCAAGTTGAATGGTTAAGCGGATGTAATATGTGTTATAGAAAGAAAGTTGTAGATGATGTTGGTTTTTTTGATGAAAAATATATAGGCAATGCATATTATGAAGATGCTGATTACAGTTACAGGGCTTTTAAAAAAGGTTATAAGCTTTTATGCGTACCTAATGCTGTTGTAACACATCT
>CAYPCO010000093.1:0-2742 GCA_964409265.1 uncultured archaeon
ATAATAGGCCTAAGCTGCAACATAATGAATTACAAAAATGCAATAAAACTAGCAGAAAGAGCAAAAGAAAACGGAGCAAAAGTTATTTTGGGAGGACCTTATGCAAACTACTTCCATGATTTAATCCTACAACACCGAAACTGTTTCGATGCAATAGTCATAGGCGATGGAGAAAAGGCATTCACTCAAATAGTCGAAGGTAAACCCTTCAAAAAAATCAATAATCTCGTCTTCAAAAAAGACAAAAAAATCATACATACACCAAGAGAAATTCTAGATCTAGACAAACTACCCTACCCTGACAGAAGCCTCATAAAGAAAGACATTATAACAAAACTCAAAGATTTCATCAAAAAAGAAAGAATCATGAGCTTCTACTCACAAAAAGGTTGTCCATGGAAAAAACATCGGGGAGGTTGCATCTTCTGTGCAAGAAACAATCCTTACAGAACAAGAAATCCAGAAAATGTATGGAACGAACTAAAACATCTTCATGAAACTTTCAAAGTAAATTGGTTTTATGATATATCGGACAGTTTGACTATGGATATCAAATGGCTCCATGAGTTTGCATACAAGAAGCCAAAAAATCTCGATGTAAGATTAAACATATGGTCAAGGACCTCGGATATAACAGAAAAAACCATCAAAATCCTAAAGAAACTCAACGTTCAGGAAGTTTATCTAGGAGTGGAAAGTGGAAACAATAAGATCCTTAAAAACATAAACAAAGGAACCGCTGTAAGACAAAATCTCAAAGCAGTACGACTACTTAAAAAATACAAAATCTCATGCACACTATCTTTTGTCTTCGGTCTTCTAGGTGAAACAAAACAAACGCTAAAAGACACTCTAAACCACGCCAGGCAACTTGTTAACGAAGGCAACGTCAAACTAATTGTTTGCAGTCTTATGAACCCGCTTCCCGGGTCTGTTGGTTTTGAAATGTTAAAAGAAAAAACAAATATAATCTATGGAGACATTGTTTATTTCCATGAGCTTGAAGAAAAATGGATAGAATATTTCACACACGTGAACAAACCTGAAGTTTACAATGCAATAGATATGGTTCTAGATTTAGATGTTCCATACAAATTAGACAGGACATTCAGAAGAGGTTCAAAAGGGCTTTACTCTTGAAATCACGAATCTGTATTTCTTGTTAACATCGTATATCTTTTCCTCAAACTCAACATTGATTCTTGTGTTGTTTCCTACGATATTTCTCATCAACGACACAAGCATTTTCGTATCATCTTCTGTGTAACCACTTGTTTTAACGATCCTCACTGTGAACTCGTTTTCACTTTCCTGAATAATTTGACTCTCCTTAACATTTTTCATTCTTGATATAATTTCAACAAAAACTACGGGAAGAACGTATTTCTCATTACCAAGGTAAACAATATCATTAACTCTTCCTTCTATACGTTCCAACAACAAAGATTCCCTCCCACATCTACATTTTTTTAGAGAGATCTTTCCAACATCTCCTATTTCATACCTTATCAAAGGCATGCATCTGTTGTGAAGACCAGTTGCAACTATCTTTCCTGTTTTTCCAAACACCCTTTTACCATTTTTTAACACTTCTGTAAACGTGACCTGATGATGGATATGAAGACCGTCATGTTTGTTGCACTCAGTTGCTCGTGTAACGTTTTCAGCACTCGCGTAAAAATCAAACACTTTGCAATCGAAAACTCTTTCTATAACCTTTCTATGTAACGGCAGCAGCGTTTCACTTACAGAAAGAACTGAATCAAATTTTATATCTATACCTCTTTCATCCAAAAATTTGGCAAAAAGATAAAATACATAGGGCTTTGTTATCACGAATCTTGGTTTTAATTTTATAATGAATTTGACAAGCTTTTCGAACATATCATCAGAAACGATATTCTTAAACAAGATCTTTCTGGTTATCGGATCATATTCTATGTTGTCGTTTTTGTTAAAAAAGAAGCCTCTTCCATATGCACCGATACCGTAGAAACAAAGCAGTTTTTTTCCACTAAGCGCTCTTTTTATGTTATTATCTATGCCAGCAAAATCCAAAGAAAGCTCGTATATTGCCTGTATCATGCTGTACGACTTTTTATCATTGTAAAAAATCATAGGTTTTCCTGTTGTTCCTGATGTTCGTGAAATATAATAAGGTTTACAAGTGTTTCTCGGTTGTAAAATGTGGAAATTTTTTCTTACAACATCCTTCGTTAGAACAGGAACTTTTTCTAGATCTTCCAAACATTTTATATCTGATGGTTTTATTCCTTCCTTTTTAAAAATCTTAGTATAATAAGGAACGTTTTCATATGCGTATCTTATTATTTTTTGAATCTGTTCGAGTTGATATTCTTCGATCCTTTCCCTTGACCACCATTGGGATTTTCTGAATCTGTCATAGTAGTAATACATCAAAAAACCGCCTCTTTTAAGGTAGAATGGTGAAATAAAGATCATAAGTGGATTTATCATCTCAAGTACAGGATATATTTTTTTAAAAAGTGACGAGTTCATTTTCACTATAAATATTTAACAACATTTGTTATTTTTTCTTTTAAACTATCATCATAGTTACAAATTCTCATTACGCACTCTTTATTACAATTTATAACTTTTTTTGCAATCCTTTCAAATTTAAATGTGAATGTGTTTTTGTTCTCAAGGTCAGATATTTTTCCTAAGCTACCAAAGTTTTTACATATTTCTATGTCATCATAAAAAACTTTCAACACTCTG
>CAYPCO010000094.1:0-2740 GCA_964409265.1 uncultured archaeon
TAAAGGACGCTGATGTCGGAATTGTTGTAACCGAACCAACACCTTCAGCCTTTGAGGGATTGAAAAGATCTTCAGAGGTCTTACAACATTTTGGTATACCATATGGTATCGTAATAAACAAGTATGATATCAACGCAAAGGTTTTGAAAGGTATAGAAATGTTTGCGAAGGAGCAAGATATACCAGTAATTGGGAAGATACCTTATGATGAGGACTTCGTTAAAGCCCTTGTTGAACTAAAACCTATTGTTACTTACAAGGATTCTTTTAAACAGGTTTTTGAGGACATTTTGGATAAATTAAGTAATTTTAACATCTGAGACCAAATTTATAAAGAGAATCATGTTAGATGTGTACAAAAGAATTTCTTTAAGATTTTTCGGAAAAATTACAGAAAGATCTATAGAATCCTTTCGCTCGCTAAAACCCCATCTTCTAAGGTCAAACATAAATATAACCCTCAAGGCATGGGTCTCAATGATGTTTATGACGGCTTTTATTGTGTATTTAATAACCCTTCTTGGTTTTGTGGTAATAAGCTTTTTTGTAAAGTTTACATTTCTTACGTTCCTTTACATAATCATATTTCTTCCTGTGATGACAGCATCTTTCACCTTTTTGTTTTTTTATGTTTACCCCTTCTTGAAAGCGAGTAGTATAAAAAAATCAATAGAAAATAATCTCCCTTTTGCTCTTGCCCAGATGAGTGCTATAGCATCTTCAGGAATCCCACCAGAGTTCATTTTCGAGCTCATAGCCAAATTCAAGGAATACGGTGAGATATCAAAACAAGCAGGAATGATAGTTAATAACATGAAGTTATTTGGAATGAGCTCTGTAAATGCCATAAAAAACGTCGCTGAAAGAACGCCCTCACCGGAGTTCAGACACATACTTCTCGGTATACAATCGACCATAGAGAAGGGAGGTAATCTCAGCTCTTATCTTCAAGAGATGTCTGAAAGGGCTTTGTTTGAATATAGAATGAAGAGAGAAAACTACCTTAAAACACTTTCAACTTATGCAGACGTGTACACCGCGCTTATGATTTCAGCACCCCTTATGATGCTTGTGGTTCTTAGCATAATGAGTGTTATAGGTGGTAGTGTTATGGGGCTTACCATGCAAGACCTGATATTTCTTATAACATGGGTTGTTGTTCCATTAATGAATATAGTTTTTCTGACATTCGTCCACATGACTTATCCCGGCGTGTGAACCTTGAAGGGGTTTTTATTCTTTTCCACCATTTTCATCACTTCTTTTTTATCTTTATAGTAGAGATTTATTATCTTGCAAACATGCTCAAACTGCGAGATGTTGTTTCTAACCATCCATTGAAGAACTTTCTTTCTATCCTCAAGTTCTCTCATTATATCTGTTATGGGCATGCCTTCTTGAAAAGATATCCTCTGTAACAACTCCGATTGCGAAAGCTCACTCTTAAATATATCCTCTATAGGTATCCAAGCGAATATTTGTTTTGTATGAACCACACCTGTCTTTGGATCGGCCGATTGAATTTCAACGACTTCTTTAACCCTTCTGGCGGATTTTCCCTTTTCTTTTGCATTTACCATAACGATTATAATATCTAGAGATTCTATAAGAGAAGGTGAAAGTTCTATGGGTGGTGTCTCAAGTCTTTTTATAACATCTTCAACAGAGCCCGCATGAATAGTTCCCATAGATGGATGTCCAGAGGCCATGCCTTGGAACATCACATATGCTTCACTTCCTCTGACCTCTCCCACAACAACATAGTCAGGATTCTGTCTGAAGGATTCCTTAAGCAGATCAAAAAGATTTACCTCACCGTATCTTTTACCACTCACATCAGGCATGCCAAAACCTGCTCTCGAAACAGATGGTATCCAGTTTTCATGAGGTAGGTTTATCTCTCTTGTATCTTCTATGGATATAATTTTTTTTTCAGGAGGAATGAACATGCTTAAAACATTGAGCATACTTGTCTTACCTGTAGAAACACCACCACATATAAGAATGGATGCATTGTGCTGAACCAGAAACCACAGATAAGCCATCATATCAAGCGATGTTGTGTTCAGCTTTATGAGGTCTGTTGGTGAAAAAGGATTCTTTCTGAACTTTCTTATAGAAAATGTCGGACCTTTAGTTGTAACATCCCTGGCAAAGGATGCCTGAACCCTTGAACCATCAGGTAAACTTCCATCCATAAGAGGTGTTGCATAAGATATGTATCTTCCACATCTTTCAGAGAGCTTTATTACAAAATTTGAAAGCTTTTCAGCATCTGTGTACACTATGTTTGTCTCTATTGAACCAAACTTTTTATGAACGATATACACAGGTGTGTTTAGTCCGCTACATCCTATATCTTCTATATAAGGATCATGCATAAGTGGTTCTATTTCATTGAGACCAACAAAGTCTCTTATTATATAATACATGATCTTTGTGTAAGATCTCTCGGGTATCTGAAGAGCTTCATCTTCTATGATATCTGTGACTTTCTTTTGTATGTAATCTATAATCTCTCTTCTTGATCTAAATGCAGAGAGCTTTACATCGATTGTTTCAGCAAGATCGGTCTCAATGGTTTGAAGAATCTTTTTTTCCTTTTCGTTTAATTCAGGTTCTTCTATCACATAGATCAATTTTTTTTCTTTAGGAACCCATTTAATGTGCGCATAGGCAAAAGGTTCTATGAGAGGGTATCTAAAATCAACCTCAGAAATCTTCTTAAAATCCGGTATGA
>CAYPCO010000095.1:0-2731 GCA_964409265.1 uncultured archaeon
ATTTCTGCTCCAATAGCACCAGCGTCCATTATTCTCTTTAATGCCAGATTACCTATCTTTTTATGATTATAACCTCTTTCTAATGCGGATGCGATCTGTTTGGCAACAATCTTAGCATCAAGATCAGGATTCCTTACAGGTTTAACATCTAATTGTGGATTCTCGAGACCAAATCTTTCTTTTATAGCATCTGTTATCTCATTTATGTTTTTCCCACCTCGACCTATAATTCTTCCCGGTTTGTTTGTATATATTACTATTTTTATTCCCAGGGGGGTTCTTTGTAACTCTATCCTTGAACAATCACCAAGAGGGAAATTTTCCTTTATGAAATTCTCTATTTCTACTTCCTTCAGTGAAAGATCTATGAAATATTTCTTAAGCATATTAACCACCAATCAAGACGACCTGTATGTTTGTTATCTTCATTTTAACTCTTGCCAGTTTGAGTCTCCTTGGTCTATGAAATGTGAACCCTTTATGTGCAGATGCGTGCACTATCATTTTTAATGCATCAAGATTTTTATACTCAGCGTTGCTTTTAGCACTATGTAGAAGCTTTAGAAGTTCTTTAACAACATTAGTATAATACTTGCCGTTTAAACTTTCTTTCTTTGCAAGAAGTCTCTCAAGAAATTCTATAGCTTTGTCCAATCTCATCCCTGATATCGCTCTGCAAACCTCTACAGAGTTTTTGGTTGATATCCTAAGACTTCTACCGTAAACCTTTACTACATTTCTGCACTTAGGATAAGTAGCGTATTCTGGCATAACAACCTCACTTCAATGGTATATACTTACTTGATCTTGTAGCACCGAAACCGGGTGCTGAGTGTTTAACCTGTTTTCTGGTCAACACGAATTCACCAAGAACATGACCGATCATTTCTGGTTTTATTTCTAATGGAACATATTCCTTTCCATTATGAACACCAAGCTTTATACCAATCATTTCAGGGATTATGACCATATCTCTACATCTGGTTTTATGAAACTTGTTAGGATTTTTTCTTATCTCTTCAAGAAGCTTCTTCTGTTTCTCTGTAAAACCACGTCTTAAAGACCTTCTAAGTCTTGCAGGTACGAGTTTTGCAAATTCCTCTAAACTCATGCTCTTCAATTCTTCAAGTGTTTTGCCTTTATACATGAATTTTGACATAGTATCACTTCTTCTTTCTTCCAGTTCTTCTTGCAGCCAATGAACCAACCTTTCGACCAGGAGGAGCATTCCTTGAAACAGTTTTTGGTTTACCAAGACCTGTGTACCCACCACCAAATGGGTGGTCAACAGCATTCATTGCTACACCAGAGGTTCTTGGATAAAGTTTTCCACGGGCATGCATAGCATGCCATTTCGCACCGGCCTTCATAAACGGTTTTTCTTTTCTGCCTTCACCGGCTGGAATTCCAACGGTGACCATGCATTTAGGATTGATTTTTATAGTCTTTTTTGAAGGTAATTGCAATATACATTCCTTTTCTGTTTTTGAGACGAGGATTGCAAACGTTCCAGGTGCTCTACAAAGTTTAGGTCCGCTGTACGGATATGTCTCTATACATGAAACCTTTGCTCCCTCGTTCAAAGATGATACAGGAACGACTATATTTTCGATTCTATCACCAACTTTCATACCTTCCGTTGCTATTAGATAACCTGTTGTGTTATCATCATATACAACCTCTGCCAGTGGAGCGTTCTTTAACGGATCTCTCACTATATCCTTAACAACACCACCAACATTTTTATAGATAACCTCAGGTCTAAACGAATAAGACGGAACCCTGTATGTTGGAGATCCTTTACCTCTTCTCTGTTGGATTATTCTTTTTCCCATCCTATCACTTTTATATTAGACCAAGTCTTGATGCTATATCCGATGCCGAATATTGTGATTTGAGCTTAACATATGCCTTCTTTTGACCCTTTCTGGTAATTTCAACATTAACCTTTTCAACCTTAACGTCGAATCCTCTTTCAACAGCCTCTTTTATATCTTTCTTATTTGCATCTTTCCTAACTATGAAGACAAGTTTATTTTCAGCATCAACCATATTTATTGATTTTTCTGCAAGATGAGGATAGATTAAAATATTCCAAGGATTATAATTCTCCTTTCCTTTTTTCTGTTTTTCCTTCATACACCCACCAATTTATCAAGTTCTTCAATCGCTCCACGTGACCATATGGTTAGTCTTCCAGGTTTTGCACCAGGAGCGAGTAAATCAACACTGAGTTTATCTACTTCAACAACATCAATGCCAGGCAGATTTTCACCAGCTTTGACAATACCTTCATCTTTCTTTACCACTATAAGTATACCCTTCTTCTTTTTATATTTCCTACCTCTTCTTGTTCCCTTACCTTCCCTTACCTTCTTGTTCTTAGCCCTTTCTATTTCATTCAAAAGCTTTAGTTTTTCAAGAAGCTTTAGAACATCCTTGGTCTTTTTCAACTTCTCAATAGAATCATCAACAACTACAGGAACGGATATATCGTTAATTTTATGACCTCTTGCATTAACAACCTCCTTATTAGCAGTTGCAGCTATTGCGGAACGCAAAGCCTTTAACCATTCCTTCTTGTTGATATCCTTTTCAAATATCTTTTCTGCCTTGGGAGGATGCGCCTTTCTTCCCTTAACTGCCTGTGGGACGAATCTTGCTGTCATATGAAGAAAACCAGAACCATGAATTCTTGCCATTCTTGCCATCTCACGATTCATCATAGTAT
>CAYPCO010000096.1:0-2693 GCA_964409265.1 uncultured archaeon
CAGTGTTAAGCTAAGAGATACGGAACAAATCACAGGTATAGAGGATGATATTCAATATTACTTAGACAATTTATGCATGCCAGATTCTATAGGTAGATGTGATGTTCCGTTTCTTTTCCATTCAGACGGTCCAGGTAAGCTCAACATATCCAACATAAATATCACCTATACCTATAATGCATCATCTGTAGTCTCCTACGAAATAGTCAATGCATGGTCAAGAACAACAAACATCTGGGTTAATGAATCTGTTGGAAACGTAAGTAAAAACGTATCTTTTATAGTTAATCCATCAAATGATATAGTTATCGGTTACATAAAAATAAACGATTCTGCGACTTTGTGCGACTTCAACGGCAGTCAGTATCAGAACTCAACCTATAATGGTCATAACGTGTGTGATATACCAGATTTTACAGTTCCTTCCCAGGGAAGCCTTCCTGGACCATTTCTTTTGTGGGACAATACTATGGATTCTGATGTACCTGTAATAATGAATGAAGGGGAGATATACTTCACGAATACTACAGATAACTTCTTCCTTAGAAGAAACCTAACCATATCGAATCTGACCGAAACAACCTTCTATAATATAAGTGCAAATATATCTCTCAACTACAGTGATATTCATGGTTTGGCTTATCTCCAGGTTTTCTGGCAGGGACAGGAATGTAATATTACACCATCTTCCCAAACACCGACATGCGATAGTAACAATCCTGTTTATCATTCCATATCTTGTGGATTAGATGTATTCTATGTTTGTAAAGAGGATAGAGATAATAATGGAGTTGTTGATTTCTTTAGATGGGTTCAACCTTATTCCATTTCTGAAGTTAAGTATCAGACAGGTGGTTCAACCAATGTTTTGCCTGTACTCTCAGAGCAGAACGTCACACCATCATCTGCCCCATGGGGTGAGCAATTCAACTTCTCTGTTCATGTTAATGATACAGAAGGAGACACAGTGAATGTGAGCTTATGGATACATCTCAACTTAACAGATATATGGATACACGCTGGAACTGTAAATATCAACGGTGAAGGAACAGCATGGTTTAATATCACTTCAAATAAGAACTGGGTGGGTCTTTTAGAATATAAATTCCAATACCAGGACCTCAATGGTAGTTATCCCTTACATAGCCCTGTTAACACATCCGTTTTTTCAGGCCCATATGTAGAGAAACACAATGTCTCGGTTGAATATATTTCTGGTAATGAATCATGGGTTAACAGGACAGATAACGATACAACGCTTTTGATCGTTAGAATCAATGACACGTATACTGGTTCATGGGCTAACGATTCCGGGATAAACTGTGTATTCTGGATAACTTATGACGGCTCTAATTTTGATCAGGGTCATCAGAATTTAAGCAATTCTACAGGTTATTGTATCTACTACTTTGATCCTGATGGTAATTACAGTACAGGTAATCAGAGCTGGAAGGTTGGTGTATATAACGATGAATACTATAATAACGCTAATTCGAGCAACTTTGTCCTTTCTATAAGAACCTATATGAATGTTAGTTTTGTTAGGCCTGTTAATGGACAGAACCTTCATAGAAATAGAACAAACAGGTTAGAGGCTGTGATAATTGACGAGTACGGAAATCTCATTGGTGTTTCAAATTATAACTGCACCTTCTGGTTTAATGGTGTTGAAATAGGATACAATTTGACCAATTCCAGTGGATATTGCATATTTGACTGGAATCCAGCATGTTCACCTTCGTTAGGAAGCAAATACGTTAATGTTACACTTTCTGGGAATGCGTCACAATTCTATTACATCCTCAAAAACGAAGATGCTAGAAACGTAAACATGACGGACAGTCTTATAGCATGGGTGTATTCACCCGTAGAACACGACCTTTTCAATAAGGGTGATGCCGTTTCATTGAACTCGAGTGTGAATGATACGTGTCAACTTTGTTCCGGTGGATATTCTGTTACATGGAATCTTAAATGGGAGGGTGTTCTTGAAATCACAATAAATGAAACTTTAGGCATAAACAGAAGTAATGAAGTATTTGTTATAAATGGAAGTCTGTTGGAATCAGAACTTATAGATCTCAGTAAATGGCGGATAAACTATACACGGGTTTTGCTCAACGGAACAGAGATACCATCCGAGGTTAGGGCTTGGACGAATGAGAGCAAAACAGAAATAAACCAGAGTCAGATATATATGAACAACTATTCCGAGTTAATCTTTGTTTCAGATCTTAATGCCTATGAAAATCTAACGTTTACAGTTCTTTACAATGAAACAGAGTCTGTTAATGATTATGATATATACTATATACCTAATGGTGGTTTTGAGTCAGGTTCTCTCCAGCCTTGGTATTGTGAAGAGACAGACTGTTCTTATGCATCACAAGATCACTGTGCATGTGAAATTACATCACCAGGATATGAGAGTAATTATTCCGTGTATCTTTATGCCGACTACAGCTCAGGAACTGTAAACAACATTGCAAGATTAAGACAAAACCTTTCTTTACCCTATAATAGCACCTGCATATATCTAAGATTTAAACCATGTGGAGAGTATCACAGTGGATCTTACTTAAAACTTATCGCCGGAAGTGGTGAGGTTGACTTAACATATCAAGTCACACCGGGGCTCTCTTGTTCAAACGCTCCTTGGATAGAAGATGCATTTTGTAACACATCGTTCCTGG
>CAYPCO010000097.1:0-2676 GCA_964409265.1 uncultured archaeon
AAACAAAGTATGGTTCAGATTATTCTTCGCGTGTTTCTAGGCAGGGTGTTGGTGTAGGTATGATTCAAAATCCAAAATACAACGATGGAAAACCATATTTCGTCCAATTCAGACCAACATACCATAATCCACACAAGATCACAAAAGAAGAAATGGATATATACAGAGAATTTGCCAAGAGGCTTGAAGATATAGAGCGTGCCATAGAAGAGATGAAAAACCAAGGCAAGGACACATTCGACATAGAACTTGAGTTAAAACTCGCTAAGGACAAGCTCAAATCAGGTAGGTTCAGAATGGCCAGG
Organism: uncultured archaeon; assembly: GCA_964409265.1. Taxonomy (GTDB): domain Archaea; phylum Aenigmatarchaeota; class Aenigmatarchaeia; order QMZP01; family QMZP01; genus CAYPCO01. The sequence goes on from CAYPCO010000097.1 coordinate 306, forward strand.
ATATACATCATATCTCTTGAAGACCAGTTAAATATAAGGAAAGAAAACAAAGAATAAAATATTGGTGATATCTTGCCTGAAGAAAATATAAATTACGATGACAATGTTATAACTCCTGAAGAGTTCGAGGCCTTAGAAGAAAAGGAAAGAAAGAAGAAGCTTTTCGGATTTTTGAAAAAGGATAAAAAAAAGGAGAAAAAATCCGAAGAGAAGAAAGAAGAGAAAAAAGAAATCCTGAAGCCAGAGAAAAGTGAAATGAGGACAGAGCTAGACGATCTAATTATAAAAGTTGAAAAGATTGAAGGTAAACTGGAGGCTATAGAGAACTTTAGAGTAGCGATGGATGAGAAGATATCAAGACTTTCTGAGGAGATAGGAGAACTGAGGTCAGCTATATTAGAAAGGGACAGAACATTTAATCAGATAGAATCTGACTTTACAAAGATAAGGGAAATAGCAGAAGAGATAAAACCTGAAAAGATTCTTTCAGATCTTGATGCAAAAGAAGAGAGTATAGCGAAAAATCAAGCAAAGATAGAGGCCCTTGAAGAGCAGATAAAGAAAGTCAGATCTGATACTAAATCTATTAGAGATCTGCTCGAGAAAGTGAAAGGCGTCAAAAATCTTGTTACGCTTTCAAAGAAGATAACAGAAAAGTTAAACAAGATAGAATCTCAAAGAAAGGAGATAACAAGAACTGCTGCAAAGGTTGAAAGTATATTTTCTGAGCTAACTGATAAGCTTGCTGAGTTCAGAACATATAAAGAGAAGATAGAAATGAACTCAGAAACTATGCATGATATAATAAAATCTCTCGATATGCTTGAGGTTAAGATAGAAAATCTTGTTAAGAAAGATGATCTTAAAAAGGTTCAAGAAGACCTTGACGATCTAAGAATGGACATGGAAACGAAAATAAGAGATATGAAAGATCTCATATCAAAACTTTTGGATTCTCTTCAAAAAGCTGGTATAAAGGAGTTCCTAAAAGAACAAGCTAAAGGTAAGATAGAAGAGATAGAAAAGAAACTCAATCTTCTTGAAGAACTTCAATCACAGATAAAAGATGTAGATTCCAGACTTCAGGAAATGACCACCAAGCTTGAAAAGATTGAATCCCTTGAAAATGAGGTGGAAAATCTTAAGAAAAGAAGAGAGCCAGGAAAGATTTTTGAGGAAAGAATGGAAAAGGTGAAGACCGAAGCACCACCTGCCATGACAGAGCAACAACCTGTCTCGCAACCAGCATTTGAGCCTATGTTAACAGAGGCTCAGCCACAACCACAGGTTCAGTTTTCATCTGTTGGTATGTCAGTAAATGAAGAAAACATAGACGAGATGATAGAGAAGGCTCATGACCTCATAGATGCCGGCAATATTGAGGAGGCCAGAGACCTTTATATGCAAATACTTTCTGTTTATGAGAGCATAAAAACCTCAAAATCCTTTGAAGAAGCAACGAATCTTTTCAACCGTATACAAAAACTTTACTTCAGGCTACAGATATATACATAGTTATGTTCGATAAAACGCAACTTCTGAGAAAGCTCAAGAAGTTTAAAGCAAAAAAGATTTTTATTCAGATCCCAGAGGGTCTAAAGATGCAGGTTCTTGATATTGCTGAGTTCTTGCAATCTAAAGGTTTTGAAGCGTTTGTGTGTATAGAGCCATGTTATGGTGCGTGTGATATTAGAGATGACGAAGCTTTGATGATAGGATGTGATTTAATTCTTCATTTTGGTCATTCAGATTTCGGTGTAAAAACCAATGTTCCAGTGATATACGAGGAATTTAGAGTAGATGTTGATGTCATACCTTTGCTTAAGAAAAACCTACACATACTTAAACACTATAAAAATATAGCACTTGTAACAACACTTCAGTATGTATCCGCTCTTGATAAAGTCAAAAGATTTTTGGAATGTTTTGATAAAAACATCTTTATAGGTAAATCCAGAAAAACCAAACATCCAGGTCAAGTTTTGGGTTGTGATTACTCTGCTGCTGAGTCTGTAGAAGCCAAGGTAGATTGTTTTCTGTTTTTCGGTTCTGGTAGGTTTCATCCTTTAGGTCTTTCTCTAAGAGTTAATAAACCAGTTTTATTCCTTGACTTAGAAACAGGAAAGATCGAAAACCTTGAGTCAGAAAAACAAAGGATCGAAAGGATAAGATTCATGCAGATTGAAAAAGCAAAGACCTGTAAAAGATTTGGTATTTTGGTATCAACTAAACCAGGACAGGCAAGACCAAAGCTTGCAGAAAAGATATATCTCAGTCTTCGCAAGACAGGCAGAAAAGCTTGGATTCTTGTTGCTGACGAGATTAAACCCGAGAAACTTCTAGGCCTTGATATAGAATGTCTTATAAACAC
>CAYPCO010000098.1:0-2672 GCA_964409265.1 uncultured archaeon
ATAATGTCCCACCAAAATTCCCACAAAATTCAATACACATTTTTAGATGCAAAGATTTTTAAATGTTTGCGTTCTTTAAGGGTGTTAAACTATAAATAGGTTATCCAAGAAAAAATATTACAAACTATTCAAGTGATTCCTTCATGGAAACGGCTTCACTGGAGATTGTAGCAGGTATATGCACAAAAAATTGTGAGTCAACTATCAGGCACGTTCTACTGTCCGTGGATAAAGGTTTGTCTAGGTTTTATCCTTATAGAAAGTGTGGTATAATCGTCTGCGATCTCTCAACAGATTCCACAGAAGATGTTGTCAAAAAAACCAAAACAAACAATCCAGTTTTCTTTCTTCAGCAGAAAGGGAAACCAGGCAAAGGTAATGCTGTAAAAACGATATTTAAACATGCACTTGAAATGAATGCTTCTACAATCCTATTGATAGATGGTGATTTGTTAAGTGTAAAACCAAGCTGGGTTAGGTCATTGACCGAGCCTGTGATAAATGGTTTTGATTTGACTGTTCCTTATTATGATAGACATAAGTATGATTCTGTCATAACCAATCATGTAGTCTATCCTTTTGTTGCCTCTGTTTATGGTAAGGAGATAAGACAGCCTATAGGGGGCGAATTTGGATTGTCGAGTAGGTTTGTAAAGGATTTACTTGAACATCCGAGATTCCCAGAAGGTTTTGGTATAGACATATTCATAACAACATGTGCATTAGCCTGGAATATGAAGGTTGTTGAAACACGTCTTGGAGTAAAAAACCACGCAAGCACAAGAAGCTATAAAAATTTCTGTGACACCTTGCTTCCAATGTTCGATCAGGTTGTATCGACACTTTTTGAGATAACCGTTCATCATGAGAACAGAATAAAAAATATGAAAGGTGTGGAAAAGATTCAAAGGTTTGGTGATATAGAACACTCGTCATTAGAGGAACTCGATATAGATTGGAAATTCTTGTATAAAAAATTTCTAGAGAGTTATGAAAGGTTAGCAAAATCTGATATTTTTTCGGAGAAAACCAAATCAGCATTCGAAGAGGTTGTTTCCAAGGGTGATGTGATATCGGTTGATTTATGGAGTAGTGCTCTTTTTGAAGGGTTCAGATACTATAGAAAAACAAGAGATATAGCCACCGTTCTTGAAGCCCTAAAACCTGTCTGGATGGGCAGGGTATCATCGTTCATAAGAGAAACTCAGCTAATGAGCAATGTGGATGCAGAATGTATGATAAAGGGCCAGGTTGATATCTTCTTGGAGAGGAGATCAATGATTTTTCAGGATACATAAATTCCTAAATTCTGCCTCTTAATCTTTCAGCTTCGAGTATCCTTTTTATACCTATAACATATGATGCTGTACGCATGCTTATGTTCTCCTTTTGGGAGAATCCATAAACCCTGTCAAATGCTGTGACCATTATCTTGACCAACTTCTCTGTCATATCTTTTCTTTCGTATATGCATTTAGTCCCTGCCTTGTTCTGCATCCACTCTAAATAACTTGCAGCCACACCACCGGCGTTAGCAAGGACGTCTGGTATAATTGTTACTCCCTCTTTGAAAAGTTTCTCATCGGCTTTGGTTGTTACCGGACCATTTGCCAGTTCAAGTATGTATTTTGCCCTTATGCTGTCAACGTTCTTTTCGGTTATCTGATTCTCAAGGGCAGCAGGAACCAAAAAATCCACATCGAGCTCAAGAAGTTCTTCATTGGTTATCTGCTTTCCTTTTGAAAAAATAACGGAACCCCTTTCTTTCTTTGTACGAAGAACTTCCCTTATGTTTAAACCATTTTTATTCATTATTCCGCCTTTACTATCACTCACAGCGACTATTCTGAAACCTTCCTGTGAAAGAGGGATTGCAATATTTGTTCCTACATTGCCAAAACCCTGTATAGCAACCGTAACGTCAGATTTTCTTTTTCTTATTCTTTTCATGAATTCCTTTAGTATAACAAACCCACCATAACCTGTTGCGGATTCTCTTATTTCACAACCTCCTATCTCAACAGGTTTACCTGTTATCATACCCGGTTCATGTTTGCCTTTTATCTTTTCGAACTCATCTAACATCCATGCCATTATTTGTGGATTTGTGTACACATCAGGTGCTGGAATATCTATATCTTCACCCAGAACCCGATGGAAAGCTCTTACGTAAGCTCTGCTTAGCTTTTCTAAGTCTTCCTCAGACATACTCTTAGGATCGACCCTGACACCACCTTTAGCTCCACCGAACGGTAAACCTATAAGAGAATTCTTTATACTCATCCAGAAAGCAAGGGATTTAACCTCATCCTCTGTAACGTTGGGATGATATCTTATTCCACCTTTACTTGGACCCAAAGCATCATTATGAACAATTCTCCATGCAAGATAGGTTTTTCCACCAACTCTAAGTTTAGACTTGGACACACGTTTAAAAGAAAGAAGAATCTTCATCTCTTCTTTATCGATTTCTATATATTCTGAAACGTGTTTTAGTCTCTGTTTTATGTTCTCAAATACCATACTACTCACCTCTTGTTATTTCTTTATACGCGGTTGTGGCGGCTATAGCTCCTTCAGCCGCAGCCGTAATTATCTGTTTTAAAGGGTTGTTTGTAACATCACCTGCAGCAAACACTCCTTTAATATTTGTCTTCTGTTCCTTATCAACC
>CAYPCO010000099.1:0-2615 GCA_964409265.1 uncultured archaeon
AATGAATGATGAAGACTGGATTGATGTAATGCTTGAGTATGCCAGATCTCTTTATGGAAAAGATATAAAAATCATCTATAAGAGGCATGAACCTACAAAAATAAATGAAAAAAACCCAATTTATCACTAGTTATGAAAATCCTCCCGGGCCCATACGGGCCCGTAGCTCAATTGGAAAGAGCGTCCGGCTTCGGACCGGAAGGTTGGGGGTTCAAAATAAACTTTCAAAAATTTTGATAGTATGAGACAGGACCAAGTGAAAATAACTATAGTGTGCGATAATTACGTTTCAAGGCAGGATTTGATAGCAGGATGGGGTTTTTCCTGTTTGATTGAGACTCAGGAAGAAAATGTGCTTTTTGATCTGGGAGAGAGTGAAGAAACCTTCTCACACAATTTTTCTATGCTTGGTATCAACCCAGAAAAGATACATACTGTAGTGATATCCCACGACCATCATGATCATACGGGTGGCTTGAGATGGTTTTTAGGAGCAAACCCAAGAGTAAATATTTGTGTACTGTCATCCTTTTCTAAAGAAACAAAAGATATTGTTAGGCATTTTGGGGCAAAACCTGTTTCTGTTGATAAGGTATATTACATATCCGATAAACTTTGTGTGATTGCAATGAAATCTTTTATAAATGAGCAATTCCTTTTGATTAAAACTTCCAAAGGATTAGTAATTATCACTGGATGTTCACATCCAGGAATAATTGATATTGTAGAAGAGGCAAAATCCATAGGAGATGTTTACATGCTTCTTGGTGGTTTTCATCTTTTGGGAGAGACCCGTGAAGAACTTGAAAACATAGCAGAAAAATTAAAAGAATCAGGTGTGAAAAAGATATCACCATGTCACTGCTCAGGCGACAGAACAAGAAAGGTTTTTTCTGAGACATTTGGGGAGAATTTTATGAGCTGCGGTGCGGGCAGGGTGATTAAGCTATGAACATGAAAGATATAGAAAATGAAGTCAGGTCATGTAGAAAATGCGAACTTTGGAAAACCAGAAAAAACCCTGTTATTGGAGAAGGCCCTATAGATACAAGCATAATGTTAATTGGTGAAGCACCTGGATTCAATGAAGATCGTTTAGGAAGACCGTTTGTTGGCAGAGCAGGTAATGTTCTGAACGAAGCTCTTTTTGCAATAGGTTTGAAAAGAGATGATGTTTATATAACCAATATACTTAAATGCAGACCACCAGGAAATAGAAATCCTAGATTAGAAGAGATAGAGAAATGTACACCATATCTAGATAGACAGGTAGAGATAATAAAACCCAGGATTATTTGTACGCTCGGAAACTTTGCCTTAAAATATATTTTCAGAAAGTTTGGTTTTACAGCAGAGCCCGTTAGCAAGATTCATGGAAAGATTTTTAAGAGCGAAAATATAACAGTGATTCCGATGTATCATCCAGCATCTGCTGTTTACAATCCAAATTTAAAGCAAATAATCATTAATGATTTTATGAAGTTAAAGGAGGTGCTCAATGAAAATAGCAATACCTGTTGACGATAATCTTGGTCTTAACTCTAAGGTAAGCTATCATTTCGGACATGCAAGATTTCTAGCGCTTTACGACACTGAAAAGAAGAGTTTAGAGTTCCATACCGTCGTTGAGGGTGAAGGTTGCTCACCAGTTATGCTCGCGAAAACCCTTGGTGCAAACGTAATATACTGTTTTGGAATGGGTATGAAAGCTATGATGCTCTGTAAGGAATTAGGAATTTCGGTAAAAACAGGTGATTTTGAAACAATTGGAGAAATTCTGGAAAATCTGGAAAATCTTAAGGATCTCGATAAGACTTGCGGTCATTAAAAGTTTCATTTTTTGAAACCAAAGTATTTAAATGATTTCATTAAAGGAAAATAATATGAGCAGGTATTTGGTTTTAGTATTATGTCTTCTGTTTTTAGTACCCTGTGTAAATGCTCAGGACATGGTATGCGCTGTGTATTTTACTGGTATAGGATGTCCTCACTGTGCGAAAACAGATCCTGTTATTCTCGGACAATTACCGAATGAGAAGAACCTTATTGTGATAGAATATGAGATATACCAACAAAGCGAGAATGCACATCTTCTCATGGATTATCACTCAAAATATGGCAGTGGTGTTGGGGTTCCTCTAATAATATTCAATGATTCGTTTTACATAATAGGTGATATACCAATTCTTGTAAGCATAAGAGATGTTCTAAATTCCATGAATAATAATCCATGTCTTCTACTTGACGGAAGCAAGTCATTTGATGATCTTGATCTTAATATACTTCCCGAAAAACCTAAGATATGGTCAAATCAAAGAATCCTTATGAAAGTTGGTGATAGCAGTGTTCCTGCGAATATATTAAGAGAGCTTGTTGTAGGAGATATTAAGGGCGCTCTGAAAAAAATCTCATACAGGCAGATCGAGCCCGTGCCGGTGCCTTTATCTGGAAGAGAAATAAATTTTGAACATGCTGTTGAGTTGGATGGTTGGATTCTCGAATGGAACGGCGAAGGTCTTGAAAATTCATGCCTATGTCCAGAGCCAACCGAGTGGTCACCATGTATAAATGGAACGCAGTGGAGAACTGTTTATCTCTGCACAAATTCGGGAGAA
>CAYPCO010000100.1:0-2594 GCA_964409265.1 uncultured archaeon
GGTTATTTTCTTATTGTAAACATTTATCCTTTCGTTTCTAAGTTTCGTCAACTCTTCGTCTATTTTCACTCTATCTCTTTCTATTTTGACTGTTTCTGTTTTCTTTTCAAGATCGACTAATTTCTCTATCTCTTTGTTAAGCTTACTTATTTCATCTTCTAAGGCTTCTATCTCTCTGTTCAATCTTTTCTTTTCGTCTATATACTTGTTGATGTTTACAATACCTTTTGACTGTTTGTAGTAACCACCAGTAACGGCCCCAGAATGTTCGAACAAATCACCATCTAAGGTTACAAGTCTTACCCTGTGTTTCTTGGCTATTTCCTTGGCTTTGTCTATATCTTTTACACAAGCTGTTGTGCTAAATACATACTCAATAGCCGGTATATATTTAGGATCATGATGAATAAGCTCAGAAACCCATCCAATTGCTCCAGGAGGTAGAGGTTTTTTCTCAGGTGGTTTAAGCTTATCTAAAGGGAGGAACCTCACTCTTCCAAGTTTATTATCCTTAAGATATTTTATACATCTAACAGCGTGTTCGAGTGTTTCGACTACAACATCGTTAAGGTGACCAGCAGCAGCAATTTCCACAGCAATAGTATATTCTTTAGGAACCTCTATGAGATCTGAAAGAACACCATGAACACCCTCTAATTCAAGGACATGTTTTATTGCTGGATTTAGAGATCGGTCTGTTAGTTTAAGTCTCTCTATGAACGTATCTATACGTTCAATCTCTCTTCTTGCAGAGTCAATTTTTTCACGTTTTATCTGAACCTCTGATCTTAATTTGGCAAGTTTCTTCGTAACCTCTATTTGATCAGATGCTCTGAGAATGGATTTCGTTAACTCGTTAAGGTTCTCTTCTAATGATTTTATCTTCTCGTCGTACTTCTTTATTTCTTCATCAAGCTTTTCAAGTTCTTTGGTTTTTTCTTTTATTTTTTCTTCTATTTCTTCGAGACTCTTCTTTCCATGAGCATGTTCTTTCCATACAAGAGCTGCTCTGACTTTTTTCAAGTCTTCTTCGAGTTGTTTGTATCTTAACGCGACCTCTCTTTCCTTTCCAAGTCTATCTAATATATTATGTTTTTCTTGAAGTATTATTTCGGCCTCTCTTACCTTTTCTGCTATCTTTTCAAGTTCTTGAAGAGCTTTCTGTTTTTTTTCGTCGTATTCCTTTATACCAGATATCTCATCTATAATCTCTCTTCTTTCAATAGGGTCCATTTCAACAACAAGTGTTACATCACCCTGCTGGATTATATTGTGACCGTTAGGATAGATTCCAGCTTGCATAAGAAGATCTAGAATCTCTTGTCTTTTCACAACCTTCCCATTGATTCGATAAACACTAACACCTTTTGTGTTAACTCTTCTACTTATTGAAACGATCTTTTCATCAATTGGAAATGAACCATCAGAATTATCAAAGTAAAGTGTTACCTTTGCAAATTCACAGGGTGGTTTTGTTTCACTACCATGAAAAACGAGCTCTTGAGCTTTTTTTGCTCTTATATTTCTTGATGTTCCTCTGCCAAGAACGAAGGATATAGCATCACCTATGTTAGACTTACCACAACCGTTAGGACCGGTTATGACAGAAAACCCAGCACGAAGGGGAATTGAGACCCTGCTACGAAAGGATTTGAAACCTTGTATCACCAATCTGTCCAGTTTAACCATATAATAATATATATAATCACAAACAGTTTTAAATGCTTGAGGCCTGTCTGATTAGTTAAAAATTTTAATCCAAGTTTTGTAAAAATTCTTATGGCTTTTTCGCTTCTTGTTAGACTACAGAAGTGGTCTGGTTGGGCTCTCATACCTGTGATTATCATATATCTGATAACAGGTTATTCCCTTGCGGGAAGATACGGACTACATAAAATATTCGATTTACGATTATCTCTTGTCTTACACTCTAATCTTGATCTGTTATTGATATTTCTTTTAATACTTCATGTAATTCCATCAATAATTTTCTTTTTGAGGAGAAGGAGATGAAGATCCTGAAGAAAAAAGTCACAAGAAGAGAATTTATACAAGCAGGTTTTTTAGGACTTGCTGGTCTTATCGTTGGTATGTACACATTGAATTCATTTAAAACAACCAAACAGATTTTCAGTAACACCGCCCCAAAAGAACTTTGGAAGTGGTCTAAAGAGGGTTATCATTATCTTAAGCTTGGAGAGAACATACAGTGTCAGTTATGTCCGAATGGTTGTATACTCTCACCTGGTGATAGAGGTTTCTGTAGAGTAAGAGTGAATCATGAAGGAAAGCTTTACACACTTGTGTACGGAAACCCGTGCGCTGTTCACATTGATCCGATAGAGAAAAAACCTCTTTTTCATTTCCTTCCTGGGTCAGGAGCATTTTCTATAGCTACTGCTGGATGTAACTTTAGATGTTTAAATTGCCAGAACTGGGAGATATCTCAGAGTATGCCAGAAGAGACAAGAAATATTGAGTTGTTCCCGCAACAGGTTATATCTGAAGCTATCAAATACAACTGTTCATCGATTGCATACACATACTCAGAACCGACGGTTTTCTACGAATATATGTATGACACTTCAAAAATT
>CAYPCO010000101.1:0-2558 GCA_964409265.1 uncultured archaeon
TTGAAGATTTATGAAATATATGTTCAAGAGATGATAAACCTATCCATAGGACAGGCTATAGACATATGGTGGCACAAAGGAAAGATAACAGATATCTCTGAAGAGGAATATCTTCAAATGTGTGCATGTAAGACAGGTGCACTTGCGAGAATGGCGGCCAGAATGGCTGTTGTTCTTTCTGGCGGTAGCGATGAGCAAGAGGAAAAAATAGCCAGAGTTGCAGAGACTATTGGTGTATGTTTTCAGATACAGGATGATGTTCTTGACATAGTTTCAACAGGGAAGGATAGAGAAAAGTTCGGTAAAAGTTACGGGAATGACATAAAGGAAGGTAAGAGAACGTTAATGGTCATTCATACACTTAAAAAGGCAAATAAAGAAGATCGTGAGAGGTTAATAGAGATTCTGAATATGCACACAAAGGATCCTCTCCTTATAGATGAAGCTGTGTGTATAATAAAGAAATACGGCTCAGTAGAATATGCAAAGAATGTTGCACAGAGGTTGGTCAAGGAGGCATGGAAAGAAGCGAAGCCTCTTCTTAAAGACAGTGAAGCAAAAAAGAAGCTCGAAGCGTTCATCAGATTTTCGGTTGAAAGAGAATTTTAACAAATATTTAAATACAATTAAACAATAGTGAAAAAATATGTCAGATATTAAGAAATATATAAGGGTTTTACAGATAGCAAGAAAACCGGATAAAGATGAATTTACGATGTCTATGAAGATATGCAGTATTGGTATCATGATAATCGGATTTATAGGGTTTGCTATATTCCTGCTCTTCATACTGATGGGGATATAATGAACATATACACCATAAGAACAACATCTGGAAGAGAGGATATCGTTTTAGACTTAATAGCAAGCAGGGTTAAAAGCGAAGGTCTTGATATAAAGGCAATATTCCATCCAGCAGAGATAAAGGGCTACATATTTATTGAAGGCAAGCTTGGTGATATTCACAAAGCTATGCATGGACTGATGCATATCAAAGGATTAATAGAAAAACCTATAAAACTTGAGGAGATAAGACATTTCCTTGAACAGAAAAAGGACACTATAAAACTTGAGGAAGGAGATCTGGTAGAGATAATAGGTGGTCCTTTCAAAGGCGAGAAGGGTAAGATAGAGAGGATAGATCGGGCAAAGGATGAAGTAACCATAGAGCTTCTCGAGGCATCCATACCTATACCGGTAACAATAGCCATAGAATTTGTAAAACTCATAAAGAGGAAAGAGAGCGGTGATTGAGATGGGGAAAGTAACCATTGATGTTCTTATAGATGGCGGTAAGGCAAGTCCAGGACCACCTCTGGGAAACCAGTTGGGTCCTTTGAAAGTTAATGTTGGAAAGATCGTTGCTGAGATAAATGAAAAAACCAAAGAAATGGCTGGTATGAAGATACCCGTTAAGGTTACTGTTGATACCGATACCAAAGAATATACCATAGAAATAGGAACACCACCCGTTTCTGCTTTAATAAAGAAAGAACTCGGCCTGGAAAAGGGTTCATCAGAGCCGAAGAAGAATATTGTGGGAACGCTTACCTTTGAGCAGGTTAAAAAGATAGCCAGAATGAAATTTGGTTCTGAGGACAAATCCAGTATAAATCAGGTTATAGGAACAGCGAGAAGTATGGGTGTTTCTGTTGAATCTGAAGACAACAGATCTGAAAGTTAAGATTTTTTGGGTTGGCGATTAATAGAAAGATTTAAATGTTTTTACTATACAATAATGACTTATGAGCATAAAGAATATCAGAACAGATCATATATTTTGGTTGCTTTTTTTACTTGCAGCGTTGGTTATGCTCTATGGAATTATCTTCAATACATTTTTTGTTGATGTGATTCTTGGTTTTATTCTTGTAGCTATGGGTATACAAAAACTCTCGGAGGATATCAACAACAAGGTTGTTAGAAAGAACCAAGATATCCTTGGTGAGGCGCTCGATTTTATAGTTCAGTGGATAGAAAAGGCACAGGGGCATATAAGACACATAAGCGTAAAAAATGAGAACAGATTTCATAGTTGGGATGTAAAAAGAAGCGAGATTGAAGATAAGATAGAAAGAAACTATAGAGATCTTGTAAAAAAGATTATAGAAATAGAGAACAGATTGAATGAGCTTGCAAAGAGGTATGAAAAAACAGAAGAGGAACCAACTATAACAGGTCTTTCTAAAAGACAGATCATTGCCCTTAACTACGTTAAGAAGAATAGAAAGATAACTACAGGCGTTTATAAAGATCTTGTGAAGGTGAGTGAAAAAACAGCATACAATGACCTCATAGACATGGTAAGAAAAGGTTTACTTAAAAAAATAGGTTCCGGTTCAAAGACACATTATGTTCTGGCTTTTTAAAACTTTATAAATATATCCCGTCATATTTTATTCAACCCGCCTGAACTACTTCGGTAGGAGGGCTTATGGAAGATATCTTGAACAGTATAAAGGAAGCTAGAGAAAGAGCTAAAAAAAGGAAATTTGTTCAGACTTGGGATTTTCTTATAAATGTTAAAGGAATAGACCTTAAGAAACCTGAAAATCGAT
>CAYPCO010000102.1:0-2511 GCA_964409265.1 uncultured archaeon
CATCATCTGCTGCTGTAACATCAACCGAGAGGCTCAACATTTTGGCTGGAAGATATGTTGGTAAAGACGACCCTGTTATGATTGTAAGAGCGCAACACGGCTTTCCAGATGTTGGTGAGGTTCTCGAGGCGTTTGCAAGACCATTTTTTGTTGCCGGATGGAATAGAGGAAGTCATAACGGTCCTTTGATGCCTGTGTCTGTAAAGGATGCGCACATGTCAAGATTTGATGGTCCGCCAAGAGTTGTGGCACTCGGTTTTCAGCTACACAATGGAAAACTTGGAAGGCCTGCTGATCTTTTTGATGACCCTGCCTTTGATTTGGCAAGAGAAGAAGCAAATTTAATGGCAGAATTTATAAGAAGAAATGGTCCTATACAGCCTCATAGACTTGAAGAAAGTGAGATGGAATATACAAACCTTCCTGTGATTCTTAAGAAGCTTAGATCAAGATTCAAGAAGATCTAAAAGGGTATATATGAAAAAATTCATTTTATGGTTTGATGAGATCGGAAAAGAAGACACTCCTTTGGTAGGAGGTAAATGTGCGAATCTTGGAGAGCTTCAAAGAAATGTAAAGGTTCCTGTCCTTCCAGGATTTGCAATAACATCATATGCATACAGATACTTTATAGATCATGCTGATCTAAAAGAGTTTATAGAGAAAACCCTTGATGGATTGGACACTCACAACATAAAGGATTTGAAAAAGAGAGGAAAGATCATAAGAAAAAGAATAATTTCATCCAAGATTCCAGAAACACTTCAAAAATCAATAATTTCTGCCTACAAAGAACTTGCAAGAAGAATAGGTGTTGAAAACCCTTATGTTGCTGTGAGAAGTTCTGCTACAGCTGAGGACCTTCCAGGAGCAAGTTTTGCTGGCCAGCAAGAGACTTATCTTAATGTTAGAGGTGAAAAAGAGCTTTTAGCGTCTATAAAAAGATGTTTTGCATCGCTTTTTACAGACAGAGCGATATCTTATAGAGTTGATAAGGGCTTTGATCATTTCAAGGTTGGTATATCCGTTGGTGTTCAAAAAATGGGCAGATCTGATATCGGGTCTTCAGGCGTGATGTTTACCATAGACCCTGATTCTGGATTCGAAAATGTTATTGTAATAAATGGTTCCTACGGTCTTGGTGAATATATAGTCAAAGGTAAGGTTGTTCCTGATGAATTCATGGTGTTCAAACCTACCATGAGGATAATAGAGAAAAGACTCGGAAACAAAAAGGTAAAACTCGTTAGAGCAAGAAAAGGTAACAAGGAAGCTAAGGTTAAACCAGACGAATTAAATAGGTTTTGTCTGAGTGATGAGCAAGTTCTTAAACTTGCAGAGTATGGTATGAGGATAGAAAAGCATTACAAACAAGCCATGGATATAGAATGGCTTCTTGATGGTGAAACGGGTGAGATTTATATCGTTCAGGCAAGACCAGAAACCGTTCATTCAATCTCGAAAAAGAATGTTGTCCAGGAATATATTCTTGAAGGTAAAGGGAAGGTAATCCTCACAGGAACTGCCATAGGAACAAAGATCGGTGCTGGTTCTGTAAGGGTTCTTAAATCTGCTAAGGAGATCCATAAGTTTAAGCCAGGAGAAGTTCTTGTAACTGATATGACGGACCCTGATTGGGAACCAATTATGAAGATAGCTTCTGCTATAATTACAAATAAAGGTGGTAGAACATCACATGCTGCGATTGTTTCAAGAGAATTGGGTGTACCGTGTGTAATAGGAACGGAGATTGCAACCAAGGTTTTAAGAACAGGTCAGAAGGTCACGGTTGATTGTTCAACAGGTAAAGGCGTAGTTTACGATGGTATAATAAAATTTAGGATCCTTGAAAGAGATTTAAAATCTATACCAAAAACGAAAACAAAGATTATGTTAAACATAGGAGAGCCCACTGAGGTTTTCTCACTTTCAAAACTTCCTGTTAGCGGTGTTGGTCTTGCAAGGGAAGAGTTTATAATAGGCAGTTACATAGGGTCACATCCACTCTATTTGATAAAGACAGGTCAGGCTGAAAAATTTGTGGAAACGCTTGCAACTGGTATAGGAAAAATAGCTGCTGCATTTTATCCAAGACCCGTTGTGGTCAGACTTTCTGATTTTAAATCCGATGAGTATGCAAATCTTAAAGGTGGTGAAGAATTTGAACCTAAAGAGGATAATCCAATGATAGGATGGAGGGGCGCCTCAAGATATTGTGATGATGATTTTCTTCCTGCATTTGAGCTCGAGTGCAGAGCCTTAAGAAAGGTCTTTGAAGATATGGGTCTCAAGAACATAATAATAATGGTTCCGTTTTGTAGAACACCTGAGGAAGGGAGGGCTGTCTTAGAGAAGATGAAATCATTTGGTATCGAAAAGAGTAAAGGTTATAAATTCTATGTTATGGCCGAAATACCGAGCAACATCATTCTTGCGTCAGAATTTGCAAAAATATTTGATGGTTTTTCTATAGGAAGTAATGATTTGACACAACTTACTTTAGGAGTTGAT
>CAYPCO010000103.1:0-2455 GCA_964409265.1 uncultured archaeon
GTTCTTTTTATACCTTCCGAGCGCATTGTACTTTTTGTGCCAAGCCCCAGGCGAGACTTGAACTCGCGACCTTCACCTTACCAAGGTGACGCTCTACCAACTGAGCTACTGGGGCATTGTTTTCTAATTTGGGCTTTATGTTTATTATATTTTCTGTGTACGGATTTTTTAATGTCCAAATATAAAATAAAATTAATGATATCGGGCTTTTCTTTCAAATACACAGTAAAGAAGTCATTGAATAAGAAGAAATTTAAACGCGAGGTTAAAAAACTTGAAAGAGAGTTTGGTCCAGGCGTTATAACGGGTGGTGCTGATAACGACCCCGCAGGTATTGTGACCTACACTGTAGCAGGTGCGAAATTCGGTTATTCTCTCCTATGGATCCTTGTTCTTTGCACACCTATAATGATCATTCTTCAGGAAATGGCTGCAAGACTTGCTTTGGTGAAAAGAAAAGGCCTCTCATCAATCATAAAAGAATATTATGGTAAGAAAGCTGCTGTTTTTATAATGAGTGTATTGCTTGTAGCAAACATTGCAACTATAGGCGCTGATATTGCCGGTATAGCTGGTGTTCTTGGCATGATAACCGGCATAAATTGGATTGTTTTTATACTTCCCGTTTCTCTCGCTATAGGATATCTCATACTTTTTAAGAAATACAAAACAATCAAAAGGATTCTTGTGGCCTTAACGGCTCTTTTGGTTCTCTATATATTCTCTTCATTGCTTGCAAGACCAAATTGGAATGATGTTTTACACGGTTTCGTACCTACTTATACACCAACACTTGGTTTTTTCGCTGCTGTAGCGGGCATAATAGGAACTACGATATCCCCTTATCTTCTATTCTGGCAGGCATCAGACGAACTCGAAGAACACAAAACCATTTTGAGACCCAAAGAACTAGAAATAGATACAGCTGTTGGCATGATTTGGTCTAATGTAATTGCTGGATTCATAATTATCGCTGCCGCGACGACGCTATTCACCACAGGTATAACGTTCATAGACACGCCAGAACAAGCTGCCGCTGCTCTTAGACCGCTTGCAGGAGACCTTGCTTATCTTCTATTCGCTCTGGGTATAATAGTTTCTGGTTTCCTTGCATTGCCAGTTCTTGCTGGATCTACAGCGTATGCTGTTTCTGAGACGTTTGGTTGGCGTGAAGGTCTTGATAGAAAATTTTCTTTTGCTAAGGGTTTTTATTTTGTTTTTCTTGCATCACTTCTTGTTGGAGCCATACTCGCCTTTCTTCCTATAAATCCAATGCATTTCCTTTACTATACTCAGGTACTTGACGGTCTTCTTTTACCATTCCTTATAGTTATTCTTCTCCTCTTGTGTAACAATCGAAGTGTTATGGGCCCTGATGTTAATACAAAATGGAAAAATATCATTGCCTTAGTATTTCTAATCTTTATGTGTATAGTTGACGCGTTTTTGATTCTTCATCTTATTCCCGCTCTATAAGTTTTTTCTATTTGTTTCACCAATATATTTATAACAATTCGGTGGTGTAAAGAATGACGATGGATATAATAATAAGGAAAAAAATGCTTAAGATACAGGAAAGACTAGGGATGAACATAGGTATCGCTTATGGTGTGAGTTCTATACCATCTGTGAGAACAACAGAACAAGCTCTTAATGCCTTGAAGGAGATATACAAGGTTGGTCTGAGAGCATTTGTTCTTCCCAAAGAACTCTTTTCTGGTATAATCACAAGCACGGATATATACAAAAATTACTACGGTGAGCTTCTACGAATCAAGGAAACAGCTAAAAAACTCAACATAGAATTGTCCATACACGATCCAACAGTTCCTGAATATCCTGATGAAGAATTGAAACTTCTTTGCACAATAATGTCCATTATGGATTGTCGCACATTTGTTATTCATCCGGATTTTTACAAGATGATGCCTCAAGATCAGGCTCTAAGATTGGTTGTGCACAAAATAAATGAAATCGTAACAAATCTAAGGGTTAAGGCAAAAATAGGTATAGAAACCACAGGAAGAACCGATTCCCTTGGAAGCCTCGAAGATGTCATAGAGATAGTAAAAAGAACATATAACACAGAACCGATTATCAATTGGGCACACATTCATGCCAGAGGTTCAGGTATTCTTAGGACTGAGGAGGACTTCAGACGCGTCATAGATAAGGTTAGAATGAGCATTGGTCAGCAATGGCTTCATAACGCTTATTTCTTCTTTTCTGGTGTATCTTATGGTCCTTCAGGTGAAATAAGTCATATACCTTTAGAACAATCTGATATGAAGTTAGAGTATTTAATAAGACAGATAATGTCTATGGGGATGCGCGGAACATTAATAATAGAAGACCCTAACAAAGAGAAAACCATACTCAGAATGCTTGACAGGCTTGCTGATATGGTCAGATAGTCAGTACGCCTTTATTTCGAGGTCTGGGTCTATTAGATATG
>CAYPCO010000104.1:0-2443 GCA_964409265.1 uncultured archaeon
ATAACCCAAAAGGAGTCAAGATTTGTAAGGATTGTTGTATATCTAAGATGAACGGCCATAAATGTAGATGGTTTGATCTTTGCTGGTTCTGAACATTATGGGCGAGTATTGTCTAGTTTGTAAAGAGATGGTCGATAAGAGGTATAAGATAACAATAGAGGATACACTCATAAAAAATGTAATAAAAGGTTATATTTGTCATGACTGTTTCAACCGATTTCTTATGAGCTACTATAACAAGAGAGCCTTTAAGATATCGAGATTCTTTGCTTGGATAAAAAAGAAAGATAGATTGAGGTTCTAAGACTGAACCTCCTTTATACCCATTTTTTCTTCAGCTTTCTTCGCTGTCTCCTCTGATTTTTCCTTTTCTTCCTTGGGTTTTTCTTCCTGTGGTTTCTCCTCCGACTTTGCTTCCTCTTTTGGTTTCTCCTCTACACCAAACAGCTTCTCTAAAGGTGTCTGTCCGTACTTAACAACCTTTACGTTTATCTGGGATATATCTGTTGATATGGTGTTGCCTCTTATAGACTTTCTCTTCCTCTGACCCTTCTTTTTTGGATGAAATCCAGGACCAGAGCTCAAGAGAATCTTTTTTCTTGCCGTGCCTTCAACATCTCTTCTCATTGGGAAACCATCTCTGTCAGAACCCCCTGTTATCTCTAACTCATAACCTGGAAGACCTATTGAGTCACCAGAAAACCTCTCACCTATCTTCTTGCCTATAAGACCTGATTGTTTCTGTTCTACCTCTTTCTGATACGCTCTCCTTGTTTTAGGATCAGATACAACAATTTTGAAATTGAGTTCTGCCATAAAAACTCACCCCCAGTCCAACCGGGTTTTAAACCTAAATTAACATCTGGTATTTAAATACTTTAAGTGAGTGTCAGAACGAAATCAAAGACTATAATAAGAAGAAGGAATGTTCCAATCACGTTCATGAGTTTTTTGTATTTTTTTGGGAAAAATCTCTTCAAAACTATCTCCCACATCCTTCCACCATCAAGCATGCCTATAGGCAAAAGATTGAAAAGGCCAACAAAGAAATTTATGAGCGATATCCATGCAAGGAGTCCCAAAGAGAAGGGACTTCCAGTGAAGAAGTATATGATGTCCTTAAATGGCGTAAATTCATCTTTAAGCTCGGTATAAGTGAAGACACCGCTTATTCCTATGAATCCCTTGGATTTGTTTTCAGGAGAAACTGTTGTTGTGAGAACGAATCGTTTTTCTTCAACAGAAGTTTCGTTAACAACCCTTGTAAAAACAGTTATGGTCTTGTTAGGTCCTATCGATGTTAGTGCATAGTTAAGATCGTTTAAATCTCTGATGGTATAGTTTTCTATTCTTACAATTATACCTGTTAGATTTACCTCAGCAGCTGGATAGTCCTTCATGAGAGCTTGATAACTAACACCTGCGGGAATAAACATAGTAGATGTAAGAAGTATCAGAATACCAAGAAACACGTAAGAGGTAACAAAATTCGCAAAGGATCCAGCAGCAAACACCCTTAACTGCTTCCAGGTTTTTTGTCTCTTCAATTGCTTCTCATCCGGTTCAACGAAAGCCAAAGGTATGACTGCAAGGAGACCCCAACCAAGTGATTTTATCCTTATCTTTTGAGATGCTGCTATAATTCCATGAAAGCCCTCGTGAACCACGGTTAGAACAGCTATCGATATGATCCAATACCAGAACGGAACAGCATAATATCCTGGACCTATAATGGTCTTTTGGCTAAATGATGGTATGAGTACACCGGGACCCATTTCTATTTGTTTTGTCAAAAGAAGTTGCGTTTGAACTATAAGAAGATATATTATCCATATCGATGCGATAAAACCAACTATCACAGCAATGGTTCCTATCCATGTCCAGAAACGATTAAATCTCGTTCCAATACGAATTATAAAGCCTTTACCCCGCTGAGTCTTTCTCAAAAAAAGTATGAACTCCCTCTTAACGTTTTTTCTATCTTTATAAAAGATGATTACAAGCACCAGGGTAAAAATAACAGCAGATAATGTATACCAGTCCATAATGAAATAAATGAGCACGAGCGCTTAAATATCAAATCCAATAAAATTAAAACATGTCCTATGTGAACCTGGGTTATAAGCCAAAAAAGGATGATCTCATCTGCAAGTTCTGTGTGGAACCTCATGGCAAGAGAAGTGTAAGGGATGTGTCTGAACATGTTGCTGCTGAGTCATCTACAGGAACATGGACAAGAGTTCACACAGAGAAGAGATACATACAGGAACTTTCTGCCAAGGTTTTTGATATAAAGAAGAATATAGTCCAAATAGCATATCCTTTGAAGCTTTTTGAATACGGAAACATACCACAAATCCTTAGCAGCATAGCAGGTAACATATTTGGTATGAAACTCGTAAAGAATCTCCGTCTTCTGGATGTGAATTTTCCAAAGAAACTT
>CAYPCO010000105.1:0-2436 GCA_964409265.1 uncultured archaeon
ATGTCCGCCTTATAGAATAGGAAAAAAACTCGCTGAGATCTCTGGTAGATGGGTTCATGGAAATGAATACCCTTATACAAAAAAGGAGCTTATGTATAGAATGAAAAAATCTGGTCTTCTGTGTGAGAGGTTTATGGGCGGAGAGTTTCTCATTTCTTTGGGATGGTTGTTCGCACCCCTGTGGCTTCACAAGTATAGTAACTTCTTGGAAAAAGGACTTTCTATGTCCGTGAAAAAATTCTTCTATAACATTAATTATGGTAATTTCTTTGCAAACAGGTGGGGAAGAGCAATAGCTGTTTTGGGTAGAAGAATTCATTGATGTTCGTATTTTTCCTTGAGCTCTATATCTATTTTAACACTTTCGGGTATAGGGATTCTCACAACCTGCCTTAAAGCTCTCTCATTACTTCCTATATCAATTATTCTTCTATGTATCCTCATCTCCCATCTGTCCCAAGTCGCATTACCATGACCTGTACCATCACCACACGGTGTCTTTAGGGTCCACACTCTAAGTTTCTTTGTAGGAAGTGGTATGGGTCCTCTTATGGATACACCATATTTCTTGGCTATCTCTTTTATTTGATCGCATATAGCCTGAATCTCTTCCAGGTTTCTTCCAGCAAGTTTTATTCTTGCAAATTCCATACTTCACCTCTTACTTCTCTGTTTGTATCTTCTTGGTCCCCAGGAAGAGTGTGGAGGTTTGTGTGGTTCGGTCCTTCGTGGGTCATATACCAAAAGATTTCTGTCATAGGAAATAAATGTTTTTTTAACTTCAGGTCCAAGGACCTCACATAAACATCTCGCTATCGCCTGCCTTGTTGCATCCGCTTGCCCCATTATGCCGCCACCTTTAACATTAACATTTATATCAAAATTTTTCCATGCATCACCAACAAGCATCAATGGTTCTTCTATTCTCATCCTTAAGAATTCTGGTTGAATCAGCTCTAAAGGAACAGAATTTATCTTTATTACACCTTTACCCGGTTTGAGTCTTGCTCTTGCGACAGCTCTCTTTCTCTTACCAACAGTAAAAACGATTTGCGATTCCTTGGTCTGAGTTTTTTCACCTTTCTTCTCCGGAGCTGTTGTCTTTTTCACCATGTTACCTTTGCTCCAAGTCTTTCAGCAAGCTCACCAAGTGTAATGGTTTTACAATCTACAGTTGAGACTGCGTCAGCGATTTTTTTGAGTTCAATGTTTTTAAACTCATCTGGAACCGATACAAAAACCTTTATTCTCTTTAACGCCTCTCTTCCTCTTGGTTTCTTGTACGGAAGCATACCCCTTATTACTCTTTTCAATATTCTGTCGGGTCTTCTCGGGAAGTGCGGACCGGCGTATGGATCTCCTCTTTCAAGCCATTGTCTGTATTTGTCTATCACATATTGAGGATTTCCCGATATAACAGCCTTCTCGGCATTAACAATATAAATACTCTTTCCTTTTAAAGCTTCCTTCGCTGCTCTTGATGCTAATCTTCCCACAATGTGCCCTGTAGCATCAATGATTATTCTGTCCATGTTATCCCATTATTGTTATACCAGAACCATCAGGATATTTTTCAACCATTTCTTGAATAGTCATGCACTTACCACCTGCCTTTTCTATCTTTTCTCTTGCTGTCTTTGAGAACTTCAGGGCTGCAACAATGACAGGTTTTTTTATCTCACCTGTTCCCAGGACTGCTCCTGGAACTATTATCCTATCGTTAGGTTTTGCATATTTCTCTATCTTGAATACATTTACCTTGTAGGATTTTCTCCTTGGTCTGTTGAGACCTTCAGCTACAGCTCTCCAGATAGGAGCATCCCTTTCAAACCTTGCCTTGTTTAGATCTTCTATCAGCCTTCTTAGAGCAGGTGATTTGTCTCTTATTTTCATAATATCCATCTTTTGTTCATTTTAAGTTTATAAAGGTTGTGCGGAGGGCCGGATTTTCCTTTCTGGAAGTAGTACTTTCCATTAACGCTTCAGCGCGTTTACCTGCGCTAAAGGGTTATTCGAACCGGCGAAGGCACTACTGTGGACCCTTTGGAAGCGATCAGCTCCTTTTGGCTCAAGCCTTTTCTTGAAAAAGGCTTGAAAGGGTTAGCCACAGGGTCTTGAGCTTCGCCATCATCTTGAGTCAGTGCTCAAGACGATTCCTGCGCGTTTGACCACTTCGCTACCTCCGCACTATAATCTGTATGTAGGTCTTGTTTTTATAAATTTTAGAAGAAGTTTATGTTTTTAGCTCTGTTTTTATCTTTTCTATTTGATCATATATGTTCTTAACATAGCTTTCTAGTTGCTTTGGTGATTCTATTTCTTCACCTATACCCTCAAATCTTAGAAGTTTTGCATCAAGAGACGATATTACCGAGTTAAACTTGTCAAGAGCTTTTTGTGTCACGTCCAACCCTGTGCGTAATTCCTTTTCCAGAT
>CAYPCO010000106.1:0-2400 GCA_964409265.1 uncultured archaeon
AATTTTCCAAAGAAACTTGTTAAATCCTTTCCTGGACCAAAGTTCGGTGTTGCTGGTGTTAGAAAGCTCTTGAAAGTTAAGGATAGACCACTAATTGGAACTATAGTAAAACCGAAGCTTGGTCTCAAAACCGTTGATCATGCAAGAGTTGCATACGATGCATGGATAGGTGGATGTGACATGGTTAAAGATGATGAGAATCTCACAAATCAAAGGTTTAATCCCTTTCAAAGAAGGGTTATAAAAACTCTCAGGATGAGGGATCTGGCAGAGCACAGAACAGGTGAAAAAAAGATATATATGCCCAATGTCACAGCGGAGACAAATGAGATGATAAAAAGAGCCGAGTTTGTAAAGGATTGCGGTGGTGAATATGTAATGATAGACATAATCACTGCTGGTTTTTCTGCAGTTCAAACATTAAGAGAAATGGATCTTGGTGTTGTTATACATGCTCACAGAGCAATGCATGCTGCATTTACAAGAAACCCTAAGCATGGTATTTCTATGCTTGTAGTCGCAAAACTTTCAAGACTTGCTGGTATGGATCAACTTCATATAGGGACAGGTGTAGGCAAAATGGAAGGAGAAATGAAAGAGATTTGTGAGATAAAAGATGCTTTACAGAATGAGTGGCATGGAATAAAACCTGTCTTTGCTGTTTGTTCAGGTGGTTTGCATCCAGGTCATGTTCCAAAGCTTGTTGAAAATCTCGGTTATGACATAATAATTCAAATGGGCGGTGGGATTCATGGTCACCCGTCAGGAACATCTTCTGGCGCCAAGGCAGCGAGACAGGCTGTAGATGCTGTTATACAAGGCATAAGCCTTAAGGAATATGCAAAAACACACAAAGAGTTGTCAGAAGCAATGAAAACATGGAGATTTTAACTTAATAAAGATGTATGAACAAAGATTAATTATATTCATTCTTTAATTAAGGAGGTGCTGCTATGACAGAAACAGAAAACAAAAAGGAGGAGGTTAAAGAAAAACTTGCATTTCCTGAAGCTTCAGTTGTAAGAGTCATGAGAAGATATCTTGATAAGGAAAAGATGATAAAAAAGGATGTTAAAATCGCTATGAACAAATGGCTTGAGGAGATGTGTGCTAAGGTTGCTAAGGAAATGAACAAGGTTCCGTATGTAATGATGACTTTAAACGAGTTCAGAAATGCGAAAAAGATTTTTGATGATATAGAAGAACTCGATAGAGAAAAGAAAAGGATTCTTGCACATCTTGATGCTATTAAGAAAGATATAGAAAGACTCGAAAGAGATCTAGGTAAGGTCGAAGAAGAAGTAAAAGAAATGATATAACTTCTTCTATCCCCTTCTTTCTATTTTTAAAATCAATGAAAAAAGAGGACTATTTTTAAAAATTGATAAAAGGTGAGTTATCCCTTTAACCAGGACCTGTCGGGGATTGGGGACCGTGGGCTGAACACCTCGCCGAAGCTTGGTGCTTACACCCCGGTTCCATCAACCCTGTCGTCTACAGGACCCTCCTCCGCTCGCCGCCAGTCGCCTGGCAGTTTGCGGAATGGTTGCCTCTTTTCGGGGGCGGTTTCGCGCTTAGATGCTTTCAGCGCTTATCCGCTATGGCTTAGCTACTCGGCGTGCTCTCACAGCCGATACACCAGAGGCCACGACCCCCCGTTCCTTTCGTACTAAGGGGATCTTCCCCTCAGGCAACCGACACCTTCAGCAGATAAAGACCGAACTGGCTCGCACCGTTCTTAACCCAGCTAACGTGACTCTTTGATGGGTGAACACCCCCACCCTTGGGCGCTGCTGCACGCCCAGGAAGAGCCGAGCCGACGGCGGAGAAGCAACGAACGCGGTCGATGTGAACTCTCGCCCGCCACGACTCCATTATCCCCGAGGTAGCTTTTCTGTCAGGTCCGGCACCCAATTAATGGTGCACGGAAGTTCGCTAGGCCACGCTTTCGCGTTAGGAACCCTTGTTATGCAGGTTCCTATCAGGCCCCCTTTTGCCCTTGCACTCTACTCCCGATTTCTGACCGGGATGAGGGGACCTTTGGGCACCTCTGATGATTTGTCAGAGGTGTACCGCCCCAGTCAAACTGCCCACCTGATGCTGTCCGGTAACCCGTAAGCAATATAATGGTGAAAGGGTGGTGTTACATTGGCGCCTTAACAGGAACTGACGCCCCTGTCGCATCGCTCCCACCTACGCTATACATTCACCATCATATCGCAACATCAGGCTGCAGTAAAGTTCTACGGGGTCTTCTCGTCCCGCTGAAGGTCTCCAGAGTATGCGCTGGACGTTGAGTTCGCTGGGTATCCGTCTGGGACAGTGGGGACCTCGTTAAGCCATTGATGCAGGCCGACAATTAATCGGCAAGGGATTACGCTACCTTAAGACGGTCAGAGT
>CAYPCO010000107.1:0-2359 GCA_964409265.1 uncultured archaeon
TGGTATACCTTTGTAGAAAATTTTTGGAAAGACCAAACGAAAGATTTTTCTTCCCGAAGAAAAAGGTAAATATCAAAATACTTGAAAAAAAATTAAAATCGAGAGAAACATGTCTTATTGCTGTAAGGTTCAAGACACCCAATGTTGTGGAGGATGTTCTTTGGCCTCAGTTGAGAAAAACATCAAAAAGAATCGCTGCTGTTCTTGATGATAATGAGTTCAGAGTCATGAATAGAGATGTATGGTGTGATGAAAAGGATTCTGTTCTGCTTTTTGAGACCGAAATCCAAAGGTTACCGGAGATAAGAAAAATCACGGGTCCACCGATATTTGCTTTGAAAAATTCTAAGGACTTCATAAAGAAATATCACTCAGCCAGGCTTTGGGTTGAAGGTGACAAATGGGTTGCTGAAATAAAAAGGAGGTTCAAAAAACCAGAGCTGCTTATAAGGAATTTTCTTAAAGAAAGCGAGAGAGGTCTTAGATTAAAAGGTATACCTTCATATCCTGCAAGGGAGATAGCAAAGAGATACACTCTACTTGATGTGAACAAGATAATAGATTTGATGAAAAAAAGACCCGAGTTTGCACGATTCTTAGAAGATTGGTTCTCCAGAGATGTGGTGTAATTTTTTAGTCAAAAAATAACATGAGAAAGGAGATTCGGTTGCCTGATTTGGGCACAGCAATAATTCTTTGTATAGTTGCTCTTATAGTAGCCGCTGTTGTGTATCTTTTTGCTCTACCGCAGCTTATAGTAAGTGATATAGTAATGGATTTTGGAAGCATCTATCTTATTATATCATTCATTTTTATGTGGAGTTCTATCTACACAGGAATTATAGTAGCTTCTATGATATATCTCACATTCATTAAAAAGAAATAGTTGCAACAAGAGCAGAATTTATATAAATCCTGCAGTTGGTGAACATAGATGGGACTAACTACAGATTCATATAAAATAAATTCATTACTTGGGGATACACGTAAATTGTGTTCTCAATTTTTTGGCATTAACACATAACGATCGATAATCATCATTCAAATTTTTGATTAAACTTAAAGGTTAAGCCCCCGGGGGGAGTCGAACCCCCAACCTTCTGATCTCTTCCTGTGGCAGTTCAACGAACTACCAAAGAGTCATCTTCATAATTGAAATCCGATGACCGTCTTGATTTCATTTTTGCACAGTCGCAGGCTGTGCAAATCAATAGATCAGATACAAGTCAGACGCTCTACCAGTTGAGCTACGGAGGCTTTCGTTATTTATTTGAGCGCTACTAAATAAAAATTTTTTGTTATTTATAAGCATTCTCCAATATTTATTTATGCTTGGATGGCTGCTGCTCCTTATTGGAATTATAGGATTTGGTCTTGCTGGTTATCTTGATCTAAAGACAACGGAATTTCCTGATTGGCTTCCATACAGTATGATAACGTCAGCGATTGGATTGAGACTTATCTTCACATATCTTTCGGGGGATACATCTATTATTATTAATTCGTTGATTGTAGGATGTGTTTTTTTAGGTCTTGGTTTGCTTCTTTACTTTACCAAACAATGGGGCGATGGAGATGCATGGCTACTTGGGGCGTTAGGGTTTCTTTTCCCTGAACCAACAGGGTTTTCACCTAGAGTATATTTTTCATTTCCAATAGACACACTTTTCAATTTTTTCTTTATAGGATTTCTTTACATTCTGATATATTCCATAGTTCTTGGCATAAAATCAAAGGATATTTCGAAAGAATTCATCAAAAACCTTAAGAAGGATTACAAGGGAATGCTCGTTCTCTTTGCAATAATTATGACTTTTAGTGTAGTAATGAGTGTATATATGTTGATCGCTTTAAAAACTAATATTTATATAATTCAGCCTCTCCTCTTCTTACCTTTTCTTTATCTGCTTATGGTTGTTTTTCTGAGATATGGCAGATTTATTGAGAAAAAACTCTTCAGAAAAAGGATTCACGTAAAGTATTTAAGAGTTGGTGATGTTCTTGCTGATGATAGATGGAGAGGCTTAACAGAAGACGATGTCAGACGATTGAAAAGAAAGGGTGGTTATGTCTGGATAAAGGAAGGTGTTCGGTTTGCGGCTGTTTTCTTACCAACACTTATAATAAGCCTACTGTACGGATGTCTCATTTATCTCTTTCTATGAAAGAAAAAAGAAAAAAGAAAATTAAAAGAAAACTTATAACTTCTTTACTCTCTCAACACCTACTTTCTTGACAATTGGCTTCCATACCTCTGATGGTAGCCAACTGACATTGCTTGAAATCTTTACCTTCTTTCTGGAACCCTTAAAGATGTGAATTGTATAGGTCCCATCCTTGTTTCTCCTTCCTCTTTCTC
>CAYPCO010000108.1:0-2357 GCA_964409265.1 uncultured archaeon
AATATAACTCACGTTCGTTGATGTGACTGTTTTCACTATAAGATACACTGTTACAAAGTCTACAGCCAAGAAAAGGATTATAAACGAAAGACCAAATACAAGAAGAACGCCGCTCTCCCCACAGCTTGGGCTTTCCTGTAAGATGCAACCTATCTGGTTCTTTATTGCAACATCGAAGATAAAAAACATGAAAAATGCCGATATAAAGATTATGACCATTCCTGTGGTTATAAGAATTTTCATTTTTTCTCCCTTCCCTTTTTCTCCTTTCTGTAGGGATATCTCATCACGTGACCGCACTCAAGACAGGTCACTATAACAGCTTGTTGAGATGCTCTTGTTCTAACCCTGCAGTTAATATTTGGTTTTAGATACTTATAACATTTTTTACAAAACCTTCTCTTGAAATCCTTTGGTATTCTGATGTTATATCTCATTGCTATCTTTCTTGCCAGTTGAACATACCTGTGAGCACGTTCCGGCTCTTTATCAAAAACCTCATCGGCAAGAAGGAAAAGTCTCTCTATCCTTTCTCTAGCGATCCTTAATTGCCATTCAGGCTTCGACCTTCTTCCCATATTGATTTTTGTAGAAGATGAACTAATATAATCAAAACTCCTCTTTAAGACCGTTGACGACAAAACAAACATTATAAACAACTTTTATTCCGTTTTTCTTACAGAACTCTATCGCTTTTTGAGATTCAGAACCGGGTTGCATCCATACCATACTTATACCGAGATCCTTGCATACTTTCACAACACTTTCTGTTACCTCAGGTGGGACAACCGTTATAACAACATCGGGTTTTTCTGGAAGTGATTTGAGATCAGGATAACATTTCGTTCCGTCTATCTCTTTGTATTTTGGATTCACCGGATAGGTCTTGTAAAATCCTTTAAGTTTTTTGAATATTTTATATCCCCATTTTTCTGGATTTCTCGACGCACCAACTACAGCTATAATATTCCCTTTCTTTAGGAATTCCTTCATTTCTTCCACCCGAATATCTTATCTATAAACGATCCTTTAAGACCAAGTGTTTTTTCGATGGTTTTTCTCAGATTATCTTCACTTGGAACACCAACTATTCTTTTTATTTCTTTTCCGGAATCGTCCAGTATAAGAGCTGTTGGTGTTGATTTGATGTTGTATCTAACCGAAAGATTTTTGCCTTCTGACGTCTTTATTCGAATTTTCGAATACGATAAACCCTTGCTATAATAATCAGGTAAAACTCTCTTTACAATTTCCTCTGCTCTTGGACAATGTGGACATCCGGAAGAAACAAAAAGAAAAATCTTCATTTGTTCACGATTTCTCTGCAGAAAAGACAGTTTTCTCCACATATTCATTTGAATGGTTTATTCAAGATTCTTGTCAAGCCATTGTCTAACAGCCGGTTCTGGTAAGGCACCAACAAACTCGTCAACAATTCTCCCATCCCTGAACATCTTTACAGCAGGAATACCTCTTATACCATATCTCATGCTTGTTTGTGGGTTTTCATCCACGTTCAGTTTTGCAAGGACGAACCTTCCAGCGTATTCTTTTGCAAGTTTTTCGAGAACAGGTCCCAACATCAAACACGGCATACACCAAGGTGCCCAGAAATCAACGACTACAGGAACCTTTTTGGATCTCTCTATAACAGAGTTCTCAAAATTATTATCATTTACCTCTATTTCTACCTCTTTAGGCCTGTTCATAAGTTCTTCCAACTTCTTTCTTTTTATCATCTCTATTTCGTCCATAATATCACTTATTATTTAACTTCCTCTGTAACAATAAAAAGAGTTTTGGAGTAGTGATTATGGAATAACTATAAAATCACAGTTTTTCTATATCCTCAATAACCAGCTGATACCATCTATCTATTATCTCTCTCATTCTCTGCTTTATTTCCTTCTTGTCTTTGACAGTATATAAATAAACATAACCGCCCCTTTCAAGATTTTTTTGAGACCTTTTAATGAGATTTTTCTTAAGAAGACCTTTCAATGCCTTTTGGATACCCGTTCTTTCAAGACCCATAATCGACGATATATCCTTTACCTTGTATTTACCATGCTTGGAAAGTAGGAACATAAAAACCTTATATTCGGTTTTATTTAGATTGAATGAACATCTTAGCAGGTCTTCTCTGTTTATTTTCTTACATGCAAACGTTATCATATTAACCAGCTACGAATTTCAACACTATCATAAAACCCATGCCAAAAAGAAAGAATGCAAATGATAACATGGATTTTTTGAGGTTGGTTTCCTTATGAAGTTCTGGAATAAGATCGGAAGCTGCGATATAAAGGAAACCACCAGCAGCAAATGGAAGAAGAAAAGAAAAATCCCAAAGACCA
>CAYPCO010000109.1:0-2311 GCA_964409265.1 uncultured archaeon
CGCAGATAGTTTGATGGTTTATAGTAATTACAATGATTCATCTTACATTAACATACTCAACTCTGGAACAACATCAGATACAGGAGGGTCGAATACACAGGGTAGTTCAACTACACAAACCTCAAGTAACACATGCACGTCAAACTCAAGTTGTGCAGATGATCAATATTGCCTGAGCAATGTGTGTGTATTATTGACGTGTCCATCAGGATATTATGTCTCTAATCATATGTGTGTTCCTGAAAGGTATTTAGATATAGTCCAGTATGAATCCGCCTTTTACGTGGTAAGTGGTGGTGAGAATTCAAGCGACGTTGTTGTGAAAAATCTCCATTCATTAAACTCTGTGACTGCATCTTTAGAGGTTATTCTTGACGTGGATGGCATAGAAAGGAGTGTATCCCCATCAGAATGTATAACAGGTGCTGGTCAGACGTGCAGATTTACTATCAATATTTCAGCTAATGTTACCCCAGATGAATACACAGGAAAGTTAAAAGCATATGACAAGTTGAATACAAGTGTTTACAAGGAAGTCTCCTTCATAGTAAAGGTCTTAATGAAGGCTGAAGATGTAAATAAAACCTATCAGGAACTTCTTGAAAAATATAACGACTTGCTTAGCAGATTCTCTATAATAAAATCTTCAGGGGCTATAAATGAAAGTAATCTCACGTCTGCAGAGGCCTTACTTAATGCTATTAATAACACGATCGCGCTCATAGATGTTGCTATTAATAACAAGGATTATATACTCGCAAACAATCTTCTTTCATCGTTGAATTCAACACTGAATCAGGCTGAAAATGAGGTCCAGGAACTTGAGATGCAGATGGCAGAGATTGGTATAGTAGGAACTACAGGAATATGGTTCTGGGTTGCGGTAATTGTTGTCGTGATTTTCGTTACAGGGCTCTTCATATACATATTTCTTCCGCCATCAGGCTATAAGCCAGGAAGAGGATATATACCACCTGCTCAGGAGAAGCCTTCAGATAAGATAAAGAGAATTTTAAGAGAGTTAAAAGAGAAACTTAAAAGAAAGAAATCGGCGCCAGCTATACAATCATTTCAGTCACAGATGTCGAGGAATGTGAAAGGTGGTTATGAGACCATAAGATATTCAGAGGGTTATGAAAAGGTTTACAACTATCCTTACAGCTATGGTGGTTTTGGAAAGAGATTAAAGAACTTATTTGCACGAATAAGAAGAAAAAGTCCACAGAAACACCTATATGATTTCTTCACCGAATCAACAACAGAAACCATATCATAGTTTTGTTTCTATCGCCTCTACTATTCTTGCATATGCAGGTCTTGTGACTAGTATTCCAACAAGAACCCCGACTATCGTCGTTATCCCAAAGCCTCTAACCAAACCAACTCCTATGGACATCAATGGAATCATAGCTGCGATGGTTGTCGCTGCTGCTCCAAAGATTATGAAGAATGCCGTCTTTATCTTTTCTTTAAGGCTGTAAACCTTTTTCTCCTTTTTACCCGATAGTGTTTCGTCTATAATTATTATCTGATGATCAACCCCTGTTCCTATGGCTGCTATGATTCCTCCTATTGCAGGAAGGTCTATAGTCCAAGACATCAAACCAAGAAGTGGTATAAGTATCGCACCAAACCATGCCGAGATGTCTATTTCATGCTTCTTCCACCATGCTATAGATATAAGAAGAAAGTTTATCACGAGAACTGATGACCATATGAAAGCATCATTAGTAGCGGCTATTCCCAGAATTATTATGGCTTCTGAGAATCCTATTAGAACAAGAGGTACGGCTATTCTTAACCTCCTGTATCTTAGAAAAACAACAAGAATCACCATACCTGCAGCAAAGATTGCAGAGTATGCTGCAGAAACAAAAAAGTCCTTACCTAAAGTGGGCGATATGACATCAACGGAGACTGTTTCTAAAGTAACTGGTAATGCACCTGACCTAAGAATGGTTTGAAGTCTTAATTTTTCCTCGAGGGCTTCATCCATATCCTTTCTCCACCCACGGATTTGAGGTGTTGTGTAGACCACACCTCCAAGGTCTGCACCCACCCTGAGACTGGAAACAAGCTTATCATCCAGATAAAGATATATGTTTGAATCGATATACCTATCGCCTGTTGACATATCTATGTATGAAGGTATACCTGTCGTGACTTTTGCGAATCTTTCAGCACCTTTCTCCGAAACAAGTACAACGAAATAAAAGGCAAACCCACCAGCCTCTGGTCTTATACCTGAATGTTGAGGGTCTGTATATACAAGCTCTATATCTTCACCTTTATATACGGTTGCAAGAAATAC
>CAYPCO010000110.1:0-2260 GCA_964409265.1 uncultured archaeon
TAGGTTTTTTTCATTTATTTTTGTAGGTTCATGTCTCTTATAGATGATTTTTATATCCTTTCCATAAAGAGATTTGGCATGCTCAAGCATCACATCGATCCAGTCTTCATCATTCATTTCTATAAGATTTATATCGTATTTTTCTAACCTTCTCTCAACAACACGTTTCACGGAATTCTCTATCCTTTTAAGATAATCAACAGGCATGTTAGATATCTTTTTAGATAAAGTCCTGTTCTTGAAAAAGACAAGCTCACCATGAACTTCAACACGGCATATATGTATCTCAAAGCTGTCTCTATTAAGGCCGTAAATTATAAAATTGTTCGTATATTTACCAAGGTTGTCTACGTATCTCATTCAAGCACCAAGTTTTTTAATAAGAATCTTTCTGACAGCATCAGCATCTGCCCTGCCATGAGTCTCACGCATACAGAGACCTACTAAATAGTGTAAAACCTTTTCAACACCACTTTTATAATCGGAAACTGCTTTCGGGTTTCTCTTAATGATTTCATCGACTATCTTCTCTATCTCTTTGTTGGACTTTATCTTTTTGAGTCCATATTTCTCAACTAAGTATTCGGGATCCTTTTTTTCTTCAACCATCTTTCTTATAATAAGCTCCGCTCCTCTATCTGTCAACAAACCCCTTTCAAACATCTTTAACAATTTAACAATCCATTCCTTTTCCAGACCAGATTCTTTAAATCTTATACCATGCCAATTAAGTGTTTTCTTGAGATATCCTGTTATCCAGGTTCCCGCTGTGTGTGGGGAAATCTTTTTAGCAGCATACTCAAAGAGTTCGGCAATATCTGGTTCTGAAACTAACGCTTCGGCGAGTTTTTCATGGAAACCATAAATCTTAATAAATCTTTTTTGTTTATCTTCTGGAAGCTCGGGAAGATTTCTCTTTATGCTGATTATTTCATCTTTCCTTATTTCCATTCTCGTTAGATCTGGTTCAAATATATAACCATAGTCCTCTTCAGTTTCCTTTTTTCTCATTTCTTGTGTGACTTTTAGATCAGGATTCCACATGCGAGTTGATGTCTTAACCGCTGTTCCGCTTTTTAAAAGATTTTTCTGTCTAACAATCTCGTATTTCAAGGCAAGTTCAACCTCCCTTGTTCCCGTGATGTTTTTTATTTCCACTCTGTTACCAGACCTTCCTCCTATAGACAAGGATATGTTAGCATCGGATTTTATAACAGCCTTTGAACAGTCATCATAAACACCGAGATATTCCAAGATCATAGCAAATTTATGAAGGAAAACCCTTGCCTCTTCAGGACTTTTGAAATCAGGATCTGTAACAACTTCTATTAAGGGAATTCCTGATCTATTGTAATCTACCAAGACATACTTACCTCCCATACCACCAACATGCACAAGCTTTGCTGGGTCTTCTTCTAAATGGATTCTTTTAAGACCTATTCTTTTCTTTTTTCCGTTAATCTCCATTTCCAGGAAACCGTTCCTGCCTATGGGAATTTCATATTGGGTTATCTGAAAATTCTTAGACATATCGGGATAGAAATAGGTCTTTCTTGAGAAAAATGTTTCTTCAGCAAGGGTGAAGTTAAGGGCGACTGCTACCTTTTTTGCTGTTTCAAATGCCTTTGCATTGAGTCTTGGTTTAGAGCCAGGAAATCCTAAACAAGTAGGACATACTAAACTGTTCGGTTCAGGCTCTTCTTTAAGGTTTATGGGATTTGGACATCCGCAAAATAGTTTGGTCTTTGTGTTTAACTGAACGTGGATCTCGAGGCCTATCTTAACTTCCATAATTCCATTTTTTGATGTGATGTAATAAATTTTTAAACCTCAAGATACCTATTTAAAATTAAAACTCAAAATTAAGGAGTGATTCTAATGGCAGAGAATCTTAAGAATGTTAAGATTGATGTTCTGTCAAGAAGAAAGAATCCTCTCTTGAAAAGGGAAGAGATAATTGTTACTGTTGAGCATAAAGGAGCAAGAACACCGTCAAGGCTTGAACTTTTGGAGGATTTATCCAAAAAACTCAAGATAAACAAAAATCTCATAATAGTTGACAAGATTCTTACCGTACGTGGTAAATCAGAATCGAAGGTAAAGGTTCTTGCGTACGAAAAAGAATCGGACATACCAGCATATAAACTGGAAAAGATGAAGAAAAGAATAAAAGTTAAGGAAGAAAAGAAACCTGAAGAAGAATCTAAAGAAGAAAAAGTGGAAAAAGCAGAAGAGGAAAAACCCGAAGAAGAAAAATCAA
>CAYPCO010000111.1:0-2259 GCA_964409265.1 uncultured archaeon
TCATCCTCATGAAGAGCTTGCAAACACTCTATGGAAAGATCTTATAGCAGCTGTTAAGAAAAAATTCAACGGAAAAGTTGGAGTTATAGTGGATAGATACGGTTATCTAAACAAGAAAACGGATAGTGAAGACTGGTCCAAGTATGATTTCTACAAAGAAGCCGATTTGGTTTATTATTTTGTGTATTACCTTCCGGGAAAATATAAAGTCAAAGATAATCCATCAGTTGCTGAAATAAAACAAGGTTTTGATAGATATTTCGATGATCTGGAAAAACTTGCTGAAGAGGACAACATAAATCTTTCCTTAATGGTAGGTATCCAAAGCTTTGAGAATTCTGTAAATCATGAAGGTTTTATCGAATTCTATGATTTCACAAACCCGAAGGTTAAATCTGTAAAAAAGGATTGGCAGCATCAAGCGGATGTATTCGAAGCTATTCTTCAATCTCTGGAAGACAGAAACTTTAATAAGGTTATATTCATCGGTTACTGGTGGGATGATGCAATGGATCCAGAAGTGAAACCACTCATAAGTTTGGCGATGAGTTTCAGAAACAAGCCCGCTGAAGGAGTATTTGAAAAATGGGCAAAATCAATAAAGTATTCCTCCTCTTAGAACTCAATGAATTTTGGTTTATATATCGCTTCCTTAAGAATTCCCTTATCAAGATACTTTTTAATTAGTGGCAGATCCTCGATTCCTATCTTCCCTATATAGAGTGTTTTAAAGTCACCGATGGTCTCTGCAAATTTCTTGACCTTTCTGTATCCATCAAGATATATATGGTCCTTGATGTATCCACCAGCCCTGTGTGCTCTTACTGTCAAGTTCCAGGCCTGATCATCGCTTAAGCCGTAGCTTCTTAGTCTTTCAAATGTTTGCCTAAAATCTAAACCCTTGTAAACGGAATCTACAGCAATAACTCTTGCTGCATAGTCTCTCATCGTTTCTTTGCTTGTGTTACCTGTTAGCTCTTCAAAGAAAGAAGCTAACCCTTCCTCTGTGGACACATACCCAGGAAGACCGAATGCAAATATCCTGAGAGGTTGCTCGTAACCATTTGCTGCCCTTAAAACATGAACCTCGATTTCATGAACCTTTAATCTTTCAGGATCGATCTTAGCAAATTTTCTATTTCTGCAAACAGTTATTTTCTTTTCAACAGGGTAAACTGTCGTTAATCTCTTATTCGAAAATTCAACACGCCAATCTATAAGACCATGCTCGTACAAGGCTTCTTCAAACACGGTTTTAATTCTTTCAGAAGGTACGGTCTTTTCTGTCTCTTCAGGAGGGATTCTTTTTAATAAGTCATCTGCATAGGCCACAAGCTGTTCGTTAGGAAAACCATAAAGTATTGTTGTAGCTTCTTTAACAAAATCCTCATCACCCCTGTTTTTGATTATTCTATTTTCAAGCAAGATTTCCTTTTTCCTTTTTTCAAAAATTACACCCAATTCATCATCAGGTATCTCGATAGAATTCAATCTTTTTTCAAATTCATCAGGATCGTACTCCAGATCTCTGTATAGGAACACGGGATTTTTCACCTTACCAGAGAGAAATTCACTTTTCTGCTCTTCTTCGTTGATTGGCTCAATATAATAAAGAGGTTTCACATACTTAGCAATATTCATAAGTGCATCATCTACTGAATTTAGAGCCTGGATATCAGACATATTCACACCATTAATGTTTCTGTAGCAACTATTTATTAACTACTATTAAGTTGTTATTATTTATAAAAATATCTTGTTGTTAGATATTTAAAGCTTATATGTCAGCTCTTAATTACTAATAAAACATGAAAGAAAAAGATATGCTCAAACTTATTTTTGAGCTAGGT
Source organism: uncultured archaeon (assembly GCA_964409265.1). Lineage (GTDB taxonomy): Archaea > Aenigmatarchaeota > Aenigmatarchaeia > QMZP01 > QMZP01 > CAYPCO01. Next base: position 1,851 of record CAYPCO010000111.1, read on the forward strand.
GTACTCTCAAGGATGCCTAGAACAGGACCTTATCATGTTGGTATAACAAATCATGAAACCACTGCGGCACACACATTCAGAGCTACCGTTTTAGCATACTTCATTGCTCAAGAAGAAAATGCAGATGTAAACAAGGTCTTGAAGATGTGCTTGGTTCACGATCTTCCAGAAGTGCGATTGCTGGATCAAACTTTCATTCAAAGAGAATTTTATTCGGTTAAAGATAAACTTGAAGATGCACTTTCAAAACAATTACGAGATTTGAAAGGTTCAGAAGAGCTTCAAAAAGTCTTTAAAGAGTTCGAAGAAGGGAAAACAAAAGAGGCTTGGATAGTTCGTGATGCTGATATCCTAGAATCATTGATTGAGGCTAAAGAGTATGTGCAACAGGGAATTAAAATCATGGAAA
>CAYPCO010000112.1:0-2251 GCA_964409265.1 uncultured archaeon
GATGAAGTTCTTGAAGAAGTGAAGGATCAAGACGGTATCACGATACTTGCCCATCCATTTGATGTGTGTGGCAGAGGCTTCAAAAAACCCGAACTGGTTGCCAACCGAGTTAACGGTGTTGAGGTTCTCAATGGAAGATCGTTGTTTTCTTACAGCAAGAAAAAGGCCTTAGAATTCGCAAAGGTACACAATCTTTCTATAATGGGAGGAAGCGATGCTCATTGCTGCTGGGAGATAGGTAATGCCTTCACCATAGCTGATGTGCACGATCTTGAAGGTTTTAGAAAGGCGGTTCTGAAAGGCAAAACCAATTTCTTGGGAAAAAGATCGAGTATCATGTATCGTGGTGTATCAGTACTGGCAAGAATTGTACACATTTAATCAAAATAATCTTCTATCAGTTCGTCGAGATTTTCGTCGTCTCCTGCCCTGTAAAGCTTTGTTCTCTTTGAAAAAGGGTCTAGAAGAACAAGATAACTACTTATATCTATCGGTACAACTTCTCCATACACGTACCTGAGCTGGAGTCGTCTTTCCATGTGGGCGACAAGGTCCCAAACCCCTTGATTAATTTTTTGTTTTTTCTGAATTTAAATCTATTCAGAGCGGATTATTTTGAGAGCATCTGTTAATGCTTTTCTTTCTTCACATGAAAGATCGTTCCAAACATCAACAGGTTCAGCGTTGTATTTAATAAGTTCGTTGTTCAATTTTTCTAGATTCTTATAATAGCTCGCTGTAACACCTAACTCGCTTAGATAGGAACCATCTCTTCCTTCTCTCTTGTGTATCACAGCTCTTCGTAGTGATGCCAACAACTCAGAAGAGCATGATCTGGCAAGATATTGAAGGTGTTTTATTTCTCCCATAGCTTTAACTGATGAAGTCTATGCCAAGGACTTTCTCTATCTCTCTCTGTTTCTCAACTTTGAAGCTTTTTTCTGGCCCGTATATCTGAGATGACTTAACACCTGTTATTATAAGCATAGACCTTATGGTCTCTCCGAGCTCCTTTATTATCTGAGCTCCCCAGATTATCTTTGCATCTGGATTTATCTTAGATGAAACTGCTTCAACTATCTGTTGACATTCCTTTATGGTTATATCTGTTCCACCAGAAACGTTAACCAAGGCACCTGATGCATCGTTTATGTCCACATCGAGTAGTGGATTACTTAAGGCCTTCTCAACAGACTCTATAGCCCTGTTCTCGGAATCAGATTCACCCATACCTATCATTGCTAGTCCACCTGAACCCATCACTGCTCGAATGTCTGCGAAGTCAAGGTTAACAAGACCTGGTTTTGTTATAAGCTCTGCTATACCCTTTACTGCATTAACGAGTATCTCGTCGGCAACCTTAAATGCAGTTGTTACTGAAACATCTGGAACTATTTCCAAAAGCTTGTCGTTTGGTATAACAATGAGTGTATCAACGGCGGACTCTAAATTTTCCAAGCCAGTTTGTGCATTGTTAAATCTTTGCTTACCTTCCATAGAGAAAGGCAGTGTAACTATACCCACAGTAAGGGCACCTACCTTTTTTGCTATATCAGCGACTATAGGACTTGCTCCTGTACCTGTTCCACCACCCAGACCACAAGTTATGAAAACCATGTCGGACCCTTCAAGAGCTTTTTTAATATCGTCCTTCGACTCCTTTGCTGCCTCTGAGCCAATCTTTGGATCAGCACCTGCTCCGAGACCACCTGTTAATTCCTTGCCTATAAGAATCGGTGTAAAGCAGATCTTGAGCATCTGTATTAACGGCAATGGTTTCCGCTCCTACAATACCAACTTGCATAAGTCTAGAAATCGTATTTCCACCAGCACCACCAACACCAACAACCTTTATTTCAGCTTTTCGTGATTCAAGGATTTTTCTGAGTTCTTCATCAACTTCAGTATTTCTTTCAAACTCCCTTTGAGAAGTATCAGCAGTCTCTATCATCGCGCCCATGTAACCCCTCCTATGAGTTTAAGCAAGCATGGAATCTTTAATCATATCTATAAAAGTAAGCTTTAAAAACGTTTAGTTTTTGTTCTCTTTCTTTTCATCTTTTGCCTTTTCGAACTTTATTTCTTTGATATCCTTTATCCATTTCTTGATAAGGTCTTCGATGAATTTTTTGGTAACGTCATTCATATCCTTTTTTGTTTCGAAAATCAAGACATTATCTTTAAGTTTAAACTTCATATCAAGACCATAATGTTTTAACACAGCGCTTATCTTATCTTGGGTATTGGTTAT
>CAYPCO010000113.1:0-2248 GCA_964409265.1 uncultured archaeon
ATAGAGAGCACGAATTTATTAAAGGTTTTGTTTTGAGAGAACTCTTTAAAATAATGAAGTTTGAAAACGATTACGAATTTTGGCTCTATGTGAGTAAGTTTGAAAAGATGTTTGCAAAATATAGCTCTGTAAAATACGCTTTAGGAACACACTCAGGAACAGCGGCCTTGCAATTATCCTTAATCGCATGTGGCATCGGAGACAGGGACGAGGTTATAACTGTGCCTAATACATATATAGCAACAGCCCTTGCAATTTCCAATGTCGGAGCAAGACCTGTGTTTGTAGATATAGATGAAGAAACCTACAACATAGATATTAACAAGATAGAAGAAGCAATTACAGATAAAACAAAAGCAATAATACCTGTTCATCTCTATGGAAATCCAGCGGAAATGAAACGAATAATGAGACTGGCAAAAAAATACAATCTAAAGGTTATAGAAGATGCCTGTCAAGCTCACGGTGCAGAGTATTCAGGCAAAAAAGTCGGTTCTATCGGTGATGCAGGATGTTTTAGTTTCTTTACAAGCAAGAACTTGAGTTGTCTTGGAAATGGAGGAATGATAGCGACTGATAGTAGAAAAATATCTGAAATGATAAGAATTTTAAGAGACCCTGAAGCTAATAGTCCTCATCTGCTTCTGAGTAAAAGAACTCCTTGTTATCTTGATGCAATTCAAGTTGCATTCTTGAAGCCGAAACTGAAATACCTTGATAAGTGGAACGAATTAAGGAGAAGGAAAGCGAAAATCTACAGCGAGCTTCTTTCTGATACAGACATCATCACGCCTGTAGAAACGAAAAAAGCCAAACACGTTTACTTTACTTATGTAATAAGAACTAAGAGAAGAGATAAACTAAGAAGGTTTCTTCATAGAAAAGGCATAGAAACATGGATTGAATATGAAACACCCATACATTTAACAAAAACATTTAAGTATTTAGGATACAAGAAAGGAGATTTTCCTGTCACGGAAAGGGTTTCGCAAGAGATACTCTCATTGCCGATATCACCATTTTTAAAAGATGAGGAAATAGTAAAGATTTGTAAAACAATAAAGAATTACGTAAAGTAAACATGCCACTAATATGCGGTATATATAACCCAGATGAAAAAAACATAGATAAAAATTTACTTAGACGAATGACCAAAATAATGAATCATAATAATTTAGGAAGGGTTGGTTTTTACATAGATGATTATATAGGACTTGGCTATGTAATAACACTTCCTGAAATAAAAAGAAGTTTTTATCCTGTACATAACGAGGATGATTCGATATGTGTAATTCTTGATGGTGTCATTTACAATTCTGCAAAACTAAGAACTTATCTGGAAACCCTCGGTCATAAATTCTATACAGAAACCGATGAAGAAGTTATAGTTCATGCATATGAAGAATTTGGTGAGGATTGTGTCAACTATTTAGATGGTTGTTTTGCTTTTGCTTTGTGGGATTCAGAAAAGAAAGAGCTGTTTATAGCGAGAGATATAACTGGTTCAAGATGTATTTATTATGCTCAAGTCGATGGAAAAATGCTTTTTGCATCAGAAATAAAATCGTTGCTTTGTTATGAAGAAATTAAAAAAGAAATAGATATTATTGGGTTAAAACAATATTTAACTGTATTTCATCCAATTGATCCATTCACATTAATAAAAAGTATTAAAAAGTTGCCGCCATCCTATCTGTTAGTTGTAACTAAAAATAAATGTTTTACTGAAGAATATTCTAAATTAATTTTTAGAAACAAAACAATAGATGTTTCTTACTTTATAGAAAGCTTAACACATGTGATATCCTATTATATTGAAAAAGTACTAAAAAACAATACAAATCCAGGCTTATATTTTTCTGGTGGTTTCGATTCGACACTCTTATTATCAATTATGAGAAAAATATATGATGGAGAAATATATACTTTCACAATTTGTAGTGATTATGATGTTAAATACGATAAGTTTAATGATATAAGATATGCAAGAATTGTTTCACAAGAGTTTAAAACAAATCATAATGAAATTTTTTCGTTTCCAAACGAATTGAAAAACATTATGGAGCCTGTATGGTATCTTGACAACTGCTGTAATAATCCTGGTCTTATAAATTTTTACAAATTATCATCATTTGTAAATAAAAAGTGTAAAATAATTATTGATGGTACCGGGTGTGATTCGCTTTTTTCTATTAATATATCTTTATCGAACTACGGGAAATGGTTAAAAACGACAAAGTTTTCTAAT
>CAYPCO010000114.1:0-2230 GCA_964409265.1 uncultured archaeon
CACATTCCTCTTTGACATACATAAGATTTCCACATGAATCAAACCAATAAACACTTCCATTATAACAATCATATTCATATTCAGGTTTGCAACATGTGGCATTACTGCAATTGTATTCACAGGTTTCTAAAAGCTCTTCAAGATTCCCACACGAATCTATCCAATAAACACTTCCGTTATAACATGTTTTCATATAATGAGAATCACATGCAGGTTTTGTCACTTGAGGCTCTCCTTTGGGATTGTTTGTCACAACACACACCACGGCTTGATTTTCCCAATCAACCCAAACACCTATCCAATCTTCTGTTTGAGGATCTGTTATATTCACAAAATAGAAATCTCTTGGTTGAAGATTAAGATTTCTACATTCGTTTCTCACAGTTTCTATTATATCTTGAGAGGTTTCAAGAGGATAATAAGTTGAGCTAAAAATAACATCGGGATGATTCTGTATAAACCATTGAACCATTGGGTTTGAAAGTGAAACAGATTCAGGACTCGTACATCCAGAAACAACGATGCACATAAAGATCAGAGGCAGATATTTTTTCATAGATTAATTTTTCGATTTTTTGTATTAAATGAACTTGAACCTTTTAGTGAGTTTCATATAAAACTCTGTCTGAGCCTTCAAGGTGAACACTTTGGAAACAGCAAATCCTATCAATGCAAGAAGACTGGTTGCCAAAACGAGAAGTATTTGTGAATGTAGAGAAAACAGAAAGTTAACAATGACCTGTGTATTTACCGTGGTTACACCAGCATCTACAATGGTTTGTAAGAGCATCATCATAAGAGCCAATACAAGAGGTAATGTAAAAACTATCAATATCAGAATAGAAACCACGTAAACAAGCAACCAGATGATAAAGACCCTGAAAGGCTGTTTTTTAAATATATTCCAAGAACCATTTAGTGCATCATAGAAACCTTTCTTTTTTATGATAGCTTCCTGAAAGGCAAAATAGAATATCAAACCCACGATAACAGCTATCACACCACCTATGTATTTCACAAGCGAGAGAACACCGGAAATTATGCCAAGTATTATCATTAGGATGAAGAGCGTAGGATATCTCTTGAACGATATCTTCCAGCTTTTATGAAATTCCTTCTCCTTCCATGATTGATATATCAACGCACCGTGAATCCAGAGTCCTGTCAAAGACCAAAATATAAACATAAAGAGAATAAAGACAAGATAGCTCATAAAAGATAAAATAGAAAACGGATTCACATTCGCAACCACAAGCATATATGTTACATCCATTAAGTTGAAGTAAAAAACACCTACTATAGTTAAGAAGAAAACCAAGTCCAGAATAAAGAACGGCATCCACCTTTTAGGTTTAATAGAGAACTTTAGAGATTTCTTTACAATTTCAGCATAATCCATAATTATATTTTAACGGAGCGCCTTATAAATTAACAACGAAGTCCATATATCCGAGTGTGATTTCTATTCAGCAAATAACTCACTATTTCGAAAGGTTTTTTAACTCAGTCAAGAATACACTTCTAATATGTACGATCTTATCATTATAGGTGCTGGACCTGCAGGAATGAGCGCTGCTGTTTACGCCGCAAGATACAAACTCAAAACACTCCTTATAGGAGAGATTCTAGGTGGTCTTACATCAGAAGCCTATGAGATATGCAACTTCCTGAGTTATAAGAAGATTTCTGGTCTTGAACTTACGAAAAGAATGAAGGAGCACGTCGAATCTTTAGGTGTAGAGATAAAAAACGAAATGGTTACTGATATATCTAAAGATGATACTTTCAAGGTGATTTCATCTACCCAAAGTTATGAAGCAAGAAAAATCATTATAGCCACGGGGGGTATGAAAAGAAAGCTCGGCTTGGAGAATGAGGACAGGTTTGTAGGCAAAGGAATAAGTTACTGTGCAACGTGTGATGCTGCCTTTTTTAAAGATAAAGTGGTTGCTGTTGTAGGTGGAGGCAACTCTGCCCTTACGTCTGCCTTGTTACTTTCAAACTTTGCTAAGAAGGTTTATATCATCTATAGAAAGGAAAGATTCTTTAGGGCAGAGCCTATGTGGATAGATGAGATTGAAAAAAACGAAAAAATAGAGCCTGTATTTAACGCAGAGGTCAAAGAACTTTTAGGTAGTGATGTACTTGAATCCATTAAGCTAAACAATGATAAAGTGCTTCAGGTAGATGGTCTTTTTGTCGAAATAGGTTCCGTACCAAACGTAAAACT
>CAYPCO010000115.1:0-2209 GCA_964409265.1 uncultured archaeon
GAGATCAAATCTTCTGAATATCTCATCCTTTGCCTGTTCTATATCTTTTACAATGGCGTGACAATCTGGCATGGTAAATGCTCTCAGCCTCCTGAGACCAGCAAGTTCCCCCCTTTGCTCAACTCTAAACGAATATCTCGTGAGTTCGTACATTCTTAGAGGTAGATGTCTATAGGAGATGTTTGCATCTTTAGCCAAAAGAAACTGGCCAAAACATGCCGAGAATCTGAGAAAGACCATCTTATTAGGGGTTTTTATTGTATACTGTCTTGCAGGAAATCTATGAAGATAGTCTTTCAAGGCAGGGTGCTCAAAATCGTACATTATGGGTGTTTCAACCTCCATTGCACCATACTCTACGGTTTTGTTTGTGACCCATTCTTCTATAAGGGATTTCATAAGTCTTCCTTTAGGCATGTACCTGAAGTTTCCAGGATCGGATGCTGGTTCATAATCGACCAGCTCAAGTTTTTTCATAAGCTTTATGTGCGGTGGTTGTATGTCCACCTTTCTATTCTTTGCCATCTCATAACAAACCAGTTTCTCAAGGTTCGGGTACCTGGAAAAATCAAATCCTGTTGGCTTGCCTTTCACGAGCTTTATTTTATGCATCTTTCCAGACGGTTCCAGTATATACCATTCTGATTTTAGGGTTTCCTCTTTCTTTAGAGCCTCTGAAACCTCTTCTTCTGGTTTTATGGTTTCTGTGTGTTTCTCAAAGGATACGTGCCTGCTAAGTTCGGAAAGGGGATGTCCTTTACATTTTAATGTAAAGGCCTTGTACCACCCAAAAGGGGCTCTGAAAACACTTATACCCTTTTCTTTCAAGATATCTTCTATTCTATCAAGGACCTTTACAGCGATCTCAGGTGATGCTAGATCTTGAGAGAGATGGGCATATGGATATAAAACAACATTTCTCGCTTTGACTTGTTTAAGAACATCTTCTATTTCTTTCGCAACTCTTTCAGGAATGTTTTTAGGCGTGTCTCCCTTTTCAACAGCACCCAAAACAACGAGAACATCTTCAACTCGTTGAAGCTTCTTCTCTGCAGGTTCGGCTAATTTTATCGCCTTTTTCTTAGGTTCCCATTCAATAAAATCCGAGTGTAGCAGAAGGATTTTCATAAAACCAACCAATTTTTTAAATAATTGAACATTGCAAATATATATAGATTCAGCCCCGTCGTCTAGCGGTCAAGGATGGCAGGCTCTGGATAGGGGTGGCGGCCCAATCTTTTGGCGAGGAAGGGGTAATAGGGGCGGGCGCGGCGCCCCTATGAAGGAGAGACCTGCAGACCCAGGTTCGAAACGAGCTTTTTCAAGAAAAAGCTCGAGCAAAAAGGAGCTGACCGCCTCCGAAACGAAAATCCTGGCGGGGCTATCACAAAAATTTTCCGAGAATTAAAGGCAACAGAACGGTTGCATCCCCTTCAACTGTTACAAATCTTGCTTTTTCTTTGACCTTACCCCATGAAACAGCCTCTTTCATTCTTGCTCCTGAAAGACTTCCATCCCATTCGGGTGCTGTCGTAATATAAACAGCATAGTCCAATCCTCCTTTAAATTGGTTCCACCATATAGTATGGTGTTTGGATATTCCACCTCCTATCATCAATGCTCCAGATTCCACATCAGAAAAAAGTTTCTCTGAGAGTAATTCTTCATCCTTGAATATGTCTATTCTAAAGTCCGAGTGTTCTTGGATGAACATGAATATCTGTGTGCCAAACGCACCATCGGTTATACCAGGTATTATCGTTGGAATTCTTTTCTTCCATAACCAGTAGATTATCGAGTCTTTACTTTTAACCCTTTTACCGACTTCCCAAACAAATTCATAGGTAGATAAGTCTTTTTTCCCGGACTCGTATATATCTTTCAGTATGGGCTGTAATTTGTTTTCAATAATCTCACCATAACTTTCATTTGGTATAAATATGTTCCCGAGCCTGTTGATACCTTTTTTGTGAAGTTCCTTATCATTCACATCGAAACTTCCATGATAGTAATGTTTCCATATCCTTGCAAAATCATGATCTAGAAATCCACAGGTAGTTATAACCAAATCAAAAAGCCCCTTTTTAATAACGTCCCTTATCAAACCTCTTGTACCAGTAGATATTATACATGCTGGAAATGAGATGATCCTTACACAATTTTGCGAGAACATATCATTAAGTATATCAACTGCTGTTGCAACCTTCTT
>CAYPCO010000116.1:0-2193 GCA_964409265.1 uncultured archaeon
AAAATTGTTTTTTTCCTTCCTTTGAAAAGCCTCGAAAGAGCTTCTAACCCTTTCATCTTTGAATGAAAGCCTCCTCCTTTGAGTAAACGGTTATACCATTGTTATCAATTTTATATGGATGTAGCTTCTGTGAATGTGCTGAACCTCTAACCTTCCATATCTGCAAAGCCCTCGTAAACGATGACTGTATTCTCTCATAGTATAGAACTATGACAGCATCTGCAACAAACTCTTCTACACCGTATCTTGATATGCCTTTGCTTCCTGGAACCATTTCTGAAACGAGCAGCGCTGTACATCCGAGTTTTCTAAGGATCATGGAAAGGTTGAATATCATTCTCCTGAGCTCTGTAGAGTCCTTTACATGAAGTCCTATGGCCGATATAGAATCAACAACAACCCTTGAGGCCTTTATCTCCCTGACCTTGGATTCAAGGATATTAAACACGTCCTCTATATGGAAAGGGTCGTATCTTATGAATGCAAATTTTCCTGATTTTTCAAGTTTATCGAAATCCCACCCGAATCCTTTAACGTTTTCCTTTATGGCCTCTATAGGCTCTTCGAAAGAAAGATAGACAGCATTTTCATTGTATCTCTCAACGCCTTCCTTAATGAATTGGCAACAAAATATAGTTTTTCCCGTACCACTCGTTCCTGTTACAAGTGCGAGATGGGTTTTAGGTATCCCGCCATTGAGCAGTTCATCAAGACCTGGTATACCTGTCTTAACCCTTTCCATGAATATCCCATATTAATTTGAGTATCGGCTAAATAAAAATCCCTATAATAATATAGTTTTGCTAAATATATTAAATCAAAATGATAATCGTGTAAGCATGAAAGAAAATCAATTAAAGGCTCTTATTAAAGAGCTTAAAAATATAAGAGGAAGACACACAGAACTTGTAACGGTCTACATACCTGCTCGATACAACCTTGTAAAGGTTGTTGAACAGATCAGGTCGGAGCAATCCACCGCTATGAATATAAAAAGCAAGACCGTTAGGAAAAATGTACTTGGAGCTCTAGAGAGAATAATGCAACATCTGAAGTTATTCAAACAAACACCACCCAATGGATTAGCAATTTTCTGTGGTAACGTATCGGATAAAGAGGGGGTCTCTGATATAGAGATATGGTCTATTGAGCCACCAGAACCGCTTAAAACAAGGCTCTATAGGTGTGATCAGGTTTTTATTCTTGATCCTTTGGAAGAGATGGTAAGAGAAAAAGAAATCTACGGACTCATAGTCCTCGATAAATCCGAGGCGAGCATAGGTGTTGTGAAAGGTAAGAGAATAGAACTTCTAAAAAAACTCACGTCCATTGTTCCTGGGAAGACCAAGGCAGGTGGCTGGTCGGCAAACAGATTTGCTAGGATAAGGGAAGGTTTGCTTCATGATTTCTTGAAAAAAACAGGAGAGATTGCAAGCTCCGCTTTTAAAGAATTCAAGGACCTTAAAGGCATAATAATAGGTGGTCCTGGGCCCATAAAGGAGCAATTTGCTGAAGGTGATTATCTCGACTACGTTATGAAAGGAAAGATTATAGGTGTTGTGAATACATCTTACACAGATGAATACGGTTTGAGGGAGGCTGTTAATAATGCAGAGGAACTCATATCACAGGCTTCCATAATAAAGGAGAAAAAAGTCATGGAAAGGTTCTTTACAGAACTTCAGAAGGATTCTGGTCTTGCTGTGTATGGTTTTAACGAAGTTATAAACTCCCTTAAATCAGGTAATGTTGATACATTGTTAATATCAGAGGATTTTGACTGGGTCAAAGTTGATTTTAAATGTCCATCATGTGGAAAGAAACTGGAAAAAATAGTCAATAGAAAACTTATAGATCAACAGAAATGTCCTGAGTGCAAAGCAAGGATGGATGTTGTTTCTGAAAAGGAGATAACTGAAGATATAATAAAATTTGCTGACCAGATGGGAACCAAGGTTGAAATAATCTCCACAGAAACACAGTACGGTGAGCAGTTAAAAGAGCTCGGGGGTATTGCAGGTATATTGAGATACAAACTTAGCTAAGAACTTTCTTTGCTTGTTCTTCTAAGGACTTTTTAAGCTCATCGCTTCTGTCTTCCTTTGAAAAGAAATCAAGCTTTGCGGCAAGACTTATCTTTGCTGATACTAATCTTGCCATCTTGCCCTTAAGTTTTTTCGGAGCTTTTTGCAC
>CAYPCO010000117.1:0-2162 GCA_964409265.1 uncultured archaeon
GCTATTACTCCGGCGATTTTAAATAACTTCCCACCAATTTTATGAGTTTTTTCCCATACTCTTTCACTGCTCAATGTCCAGGGAGTTCTTATGCCTATGAACCAGTTTCTTTTTGCATTTTCACAGAGAATACCAATGTAGAAAAATAAAATTCCTATACCAATCGGGACAACCAAATTAGGACTTATTTCGATTCCAAGATTCCAAAGAATTAGTTGAAAGTGGATTGAAAGCATGAAGATAAAAAACAAAATGACAAATCCGTTATATTGTTTTCTAAATTTCTCGATGTTTGCTTTCAATGGATCTATTTTCGGGATGGCAATGAAAAGCAGGACAAACCCAACAAGAATAAAGGGTATCAAGAACAACCCCCAGAATTTTGACATATAGCCATCTACTTGTCCTTGTGCATTCCAATGTGATGCTATTTTTTCAGGCATCTGAGGATAGAAGTAAATACTGATGATGAGAGAAAGTAGGATTATTCCTAAGACAGTTATTTCACTTTTTCTCATATTCAAATTAAGACTCTCAAATATTTAAAAGATATTTCCGAAAAAAAATTGAATTGAAAATTCCCCACAAAAAACCAAAAAGTTTCAAAACTTTACAATCACGCTACAACAGTGCTTTAATTTTTCTCTAAACCTTACAAAGGGGTTATCACTTGATTGTCTTTCTTCAAACCAAGACCTGAATTTTTCAAATTCTTCTTCTGAAACATCTCTAACAACAACCATCCCCCTTTCGCTTTTACCATGAACAAAAACTCGGTTGCTTCGAGGCTTGATACCGAAATAATCCGTGTCCAATGGAAAGGTATATGTCATTCCATACGACCATATGATAAATGAATCCAAATCTGCAACCTTTACAGAGCAACACTCAACATGATGTAACACCTTCAATACAATATGCTCAGGTGGTTGTTTTCTTGCGATGTTTTTAGCAAACAAATACATTCTCATATTATGAGATTCTTGGTCTGTACCTTCAAAATAACTACGAACACTTCTTTTATTAAAGAGGCCTCTTTGGTACAGCGTTCCAATATGAGGAAAGGCTCTGCCAATATCATTTACCGACACTTCAATATCTTCTCCATTTGATGAAGTTTCCCTCAATATCTCTTTCCATTTATTTGCTTCATCCAGAAAAGGTTTGTCAGGAAGAGGATAACAAGTGGCAATATATTTTTGTTCTATTGGTGTTAAGACAATCCTATCATCATCCACTTTGTAGGTCATAAATTTACTTAATCGATACAACTTAATAAAACTAATCTGAAAAGCATCGGGTAAATGGACAAAGTATGATAAAACCTTTATCCGCTGTTACATCTCCTGAAGGGCAAATTGCAAAGCAATTTGAGTTCCGTCGCTGAGCAATCAGATATAAAATCCACAAATGCCTGAAGTCCAACTGTAGTGAGAACTTGGGTAGAACACAGCCAAAATAGATATCATTTGTTACACATACATTATTTTTGTACATTGCTAATTCTTTTGTTGTTCTTAATTATCGATTCCAATTTTTCTATAAATTGCTTAATTTCCTCCTCGATTTTACTTCTTAATATTACCTTTTCAGCCAGAATCTCTCCATTATAGATTTCACGCATTTGGGACAGACATTTCCCACCCCCGATAGCACATGTGACAAAGAAAACAGATTTCTTTATTCTTCCATTGTTTTTTAAAAGATAGGTTCTTATCGCTGGGGTTACTTTACCATTCCAGACTGGACCACCCAAAATAACAACATCATAATCTGCAGGGTCCTTTGAGAAACTTATATCTGTTGTTTTTCCACGAGTTGCATCGTACCCTGCTCTGATAAATCCTATAAGACCCTTTCTTGATTTTTTGTCTTCTATTTTATCAATGTCAGCATTCAGAGCATCAGCTATAATCTCTGCAACTCTTTTTGTATGGCCATCCCTGGAGTAAAACACCACAAGAACTTTCTTTGAATTATATAGTCTTTTTTTTTCATATTTCACCTCTTGTTTAACATTTAACATACTGTATAATATCCTTAATTATCCTATAGTAGAATCGAGGAAGATTATGGAACTATTTGACCTCAAAATGTCACAAAATATATGCCTTCACAACTTCCAACAATTCTTCCAAAAGGAAACCATCTAACCTCATAAT
>CAYPCO010000118.1:0-2135 GCA_964409265.1 uncultured archaeon
TATGCTTTTCTTATTACTCTCGATCGTTTTTTATCTATCTGGTTTTGGTCTTCTCTACTCACCTTTGGGTGTGATTTACGGAGCAGGATATACGGATGTGAACGTTATTCTTCCTTTGCTTTATTTGCTTTCGGTTATATCTTTGGGTGTTGCCTTGCTTTTCCTTATTGATCTTAAAAACAGGAAATGGTTTCTGTCAAAAACAGCACTTGCCGTTTTCTTTTCTATCCTGATTCTGGGTTCTATATATGCAGGTGTTGTTCAGGCATTGGTTGTTCTTCCAAATGAGTTGAATCTGGAAAAACCCTATATAGAGAATAACATAAACTTCACTCTCTATGCATACGGTTTGAAGAACATAAATACCGTTCCTTTTAATGTGTCATATAATTTGACCAAGGATGATCTTGAAAGAAACAATTCAACCATAAATAACATAAGACTTTGGGATTGGAGACCTCTTTTCAAAACATACAATCAATTACAGCTGTTCAGGACCTATTATGAGTTTATAGATATAGACGTTGATAGATACCGAATAGGTGATGAGTATAAACAGGTTATGGTTTCAGCAAGGGAGATAAACACCAACCATCTTCCAAGTAATGCAAGAACCTGGATAAACGAACATTTGATATATACACACGGATATGGGATTGTGATGAATCCTGTTGACAGGGTTGACGATGAGGGAAGACCTGTTTTTTACATAAAAGATATACCACCAAAATCCGAGCATTTCATAATCGAAAGACCTGAACTCTATTTTGGTGAAGGTCCAAAAGACTATGTTATAATCAAAACTACTACCAAAGAATTTGACTATCCAAGCGGTGATAGGAATTTTTACACGAGTTATAAAGATGACGCAGGCGTGAAATTAACACCATTCAACAGAGTGATATATGCTATTAAGTTTGGTTCTCCAGAGATTCTCTTTTCAGGGTCTATAAAGGATGATAGCAGGATTCTTATGTACAGAAATATAAAAGAAAGAGTGAAAACAATTGCACCATTCCTTAAATATGACAGTGATCCCTACGTGGTTGTTGATGATGGAAAGCTTTGGTGGATTATAGATGCCTACACTATTACAGACACATTTCCTTATTCAGAACCCATATATACAGAGAACCTGGGAATGATAAATTACATAAGAAACTCTGTAAAGGTTGTGATAGACGCTTATAGCGGAGATGTTGTCTTTTATGTGTTGAATAATGAGGATCCGTTGATAAAAACTTATGAAAAAATGTTCCCTGGTGTGTTCAAACAAATAGATGAGATGCCAGAAGGCCTTAAAAGTCATATAAGATATCCAGAAGACTTGTTTACGGTCCAGGCAAGCATATATTCTGTTTATCACATGAATGATCCAAGGGTTTTTTATAACAAAGAAGATGTTTGGGTATTTCCCTATGAGATATACAGGGGTAATAAGCAGGTCATGTCGCCCTACTATGTTATATTGAGGCTTCCCGGACAAAGTAGAGAGGAATTCGTTCTGATGATACCATTCACGCCAAAAAACAAAGACAATCTTGTAGCGTGGATGGCAGCAAGGTGCGATCCTGATAACTATGGTTCCATAATAGTTTATCAGTTCTCCAAGCAAGAGCTAATCTATGGACCTATGCAGATAGAGGCGAGAATAGATCAGGATACAGAGATATCCCAAAGATTTACTCTATGGAGCCAGGCGGGATCAGCAGTTATAAGAGGTAACACGCTTGTCATACCCATAGAGAATTCATTGATATACATTGAACCCATATATCTTGAAGCAACAGAGAAAGGAACATTACCAGAGCTTAAGAGGGTTATAGTTGCCTATGGAGATAAACTAACCATGGAAGAAAGTCTGGAAAAGGCTTTGTCTGTTGTGTTCGAGATGGCTTCGGTTCCTAGAAAAGAAACATCAGAAGAGCTTCTTAAAGAGATAAAGAATCTCTATACCAAAGCTCAAGATGAACTTAGTAAGGGCAATCTCTCGGGATATGCTTCTTATATGGAAGAGCTCGGCAAGCTTCTGAATGAAATTTAAAGAAAACAGAACAATCTTAAATTATGTACCAATATATGTTTCTTATTTCCTTCACAATATTTTTTTGTGCATTCCTTCTCGGGCTTTATCC
>CAYPCO010000119.1:0-2097 GCA_964409265.1 uncultured archaeon
AGTAATCACAGTAGGTATTAGCAGAAGCATAAAAAGAATTAAATACACAAATCCTATAAAAACATTTCCCCCAACTTTCCCACCATCAACGATGGTTTTTAAAACCTTTTATTTAATTAAAATTATGCCTGTAGAAAGAATGACTGCCAAGAAGGTAACTATTGCTGACATCATCAATGGGAGATGGATAAAAGCAGAGGGTCTTGAACCGAGTTACGTGATATGTAGATCTGGACAGAAGATTTCAAGGGCAAGAATTCTTGGAACGGTTGTTGCAAAGTTTGTATCAGATGATGAAAACTTTGCATCCATAACAATAGACGATGGAACAGAGACTATAAGGGCTAAGACCTTTAAGACTCTTAAACCTATTGATAAGGTCAATATAGGAGATATAGTTGATATGATAGGCAAGGTCAGGGAGTATAACGGGGAGATATACATTATGCCAGAGATCATAAGAGTTATAGACGACCCTAATTATGAACTTCTCAGAAAACTTGAGATAATAACCATAGCAAAAAGTCTTGGGGCACAACCTGAACCTGTGAAAGAAAGAGATGTTTCTGAGCTTAAGAAGAAGATTATGGAGATAATTGAAGAGGAAAAGGATGGTATAAACTATACACAACTTGTAGAGAGGAGCGGAGCAACAGAACAGGAGGTTGAAGAGGTTGTCAATGAGCTTTTGGGAGAGGGTATATGCTATGAACCCACACCCGGAAAGATAAAGAAGATATGATAACGAAAGTTGTTTTGAAAAACTGGAAGTCCCATTTAGATTCTGAGTTCAGATTCTCGAAGGGTGTAAACGCCCTTATAGGTATAATGGGTTCTGGAAAATCGAGTGTTATGCAGGCTGTATCCTTCGCTTTATTTGGAACCTTTCCTGATCTCCAATCAAGAAGGATAAAACTCGATGATTTGATAATGAAAAGACCCCAAAGAAAAACCAGGGCTATAGTTGAGCTTGAATTTCAGGTTGGGAATGATCTCTATTACATCAAAAGGGTTATAGAGCTTGGAAAAGGAACGGTCATGGCAGAGATAAGAAAAAACAACAAATTGCTGGATGTCAATCCCAGCAACGTCACAAAGATCGTTGAAGATGTGCTTGAAATGGATTATGACCTTTTTTCAAGAGCGGTTTATTCTGAGCAAAATGGTATAGATTACTTTCTAAGACTTCCTAAAGGTGAAAGAAGGGTTCAGGTTGATAGGATGCTTCAAGTGGAGAGATTCGAGAAGGTAAGGGAGAGGTGTGTTTCTTTCGTTAATAGACTCGAACGCACAAGAGCGGAAAAGTATCGTTGGGTGAAGACCCTTGAAGAGGAAGGACTTGAAGAAAAGATAAGAAAAACCGAAAAAATCCTGAAGGATCTTGAAAGTGAGAGAGAGGATGTGGAGAAAAGACTGAAGATGATCAAAGAGGATAAACTAAGGGTTGAGAAGATTTTATCAGAAGCAGAAGATATGGAAAAGAGGTTTAACAGCCTCAGAGAAGAGTTAAGAGGTATTGTAGCGAGCATAGATGAAATAGAGTCAAGCATTGAAAGAAGGAAGTCTAGGATAGAACCCGGACTTCATGATAAGATTTCAAGGATAGAGGCCAATATCAGAAATATAGATCTTGAACTTAAAAGAAATAAAGAAGAACTCAATGAAAAAAGGAAATTAATAGCATCTTTAAATACGGAAATAAGGATGATATCTGATAGTATTGATGAGCTTAAATCTGCTGGTTCTAAATGCCCGGTATGCGAGAGTCCTATTACCCAAGAAAGAAAGGATTTACTAATAAAAGATAAGACAAGGAGAATAGATGAGTTGAGAAAGAAGATTGAAGACATTGGCATTAAAATAAGTGAAACAGAATCCGTGGTAGAAAGGTTAAATCATGACAGGGAAGCGCTTATATCAGAGAGGGAAAGGATCAGAAATCTTCTTTCAGAGGCGGAGATGATAAAGGAGATGGAGGAAAAGAGAGAATCCTATCTAAAGAAGAAAATATCTATGGAGGCAGAGCTTAAGGATGTGGAAGAAAAATTGAAGGAGATGAATATTCTTTCCTTAAGAGAAGACCTGAAAAAAAAGGCA
>CAYPCO010000120.1:0-2096 GCA_964409265.1 uncultured archaeon
ACGTCAGTATCAGATGTTAAAATAAACTGAACGTTTTTTGCCGTGCCTGTGCCTATGTTCTTGATTTTTGGAAGAATCTGTATAGTTCTACCAGGTTCTATGTTTGCTGGTATGGTGTCTATGCCTGTAAGAATAAGTCTTGGTTCGCCCCTAACACTTATCGTGACGGTCTCTGTTTTATACACACCTGTCATAGATCCCATATAGATTTTGAATTTCAGATCATAATCACCAGAGACTGTGTTATCTTTAACCCTTAGCTTATAGGTTGCTGTTACAGAGCCCATTGGAGAAATCGAATTGAACGATTTCACCGTGTCCTCACCGGCAACAAGCACAAAAGGATCGCTAACATCTATGACAACAAATACGTTCTCTGCGCTTCTATATCCATTGTTTTGAACTTGAATCTCTATATCAACTGTTTCTCCTGGCTCAACGGGATAGGGATTCTGTGATGCAAGAATTATAGATATGTCTGAAACCGCTCCATAAACAGGCACCGCCAATACAAGTAAAGTGATAAGCGCTGTTAACCATCTCATTTCACAATCCTCCCATCCATTATCTTTATGGTTTTATCGGCTATTTTACCAACCCTTAAATCATGGGTAACAATTACTATTGTATACTCATTATTTTTATTTAAATCCTTAAGGAGCTTGAGGATCATAAACCCAGTTTTCGTATCCAAGTTTCCTGTGGGTTCATCTGCAAGTATTATTTTGGGATTGTTTGCCAGAGCTCTTGCTATTGCAACCCTCTGCTGTTCTCCACCAGATAGCTGCGAAGGCTTGTGATTTATTCTTCTTTTAAGGCCCACAGTTTCTAAAAGCTCACGTGATCTTCTTTTTGCTTCTTGTTTTGACCAACCATTGATTCTTAAAGCAATCTCAACATTCTCTAAAGCTGTTAAAGATGGTATAAGATTATACTGCTGAAAGACAAAACCTATTTTTTTACCTCTTATCCTTGCAAGTTCTCTGTCGCTCAATCTGTTTGTTTCTATACCGTCTATAAAAACATGCCCTGTGGTTGGTTTTAGCAGACAACCCATGATATCCAGAAGAGTTGTTTTGCCAGAGCCGGAGGGACCCATGATTGATATAAATTCTCCCTTCCTTATTCTCAGATTTACACCTTTCAGTACATGAACCTCCGAGGGTGTGTCTTTACCGTAATACTTATGCACGTCCTTGAGCTCAACAACGTAGTTCATGTTATTTTTTACTTAATCTTTCCACGGGATTGTTAACAAGCATATGGTTTGGTATTCTTACGGACTTAGAACCAACCTTCAAGACAATATAAAGTGGCTCCATCTTCTCTATAACTCCGGTATAATCACACACCCTTATTCTCTCGCCAATCCTGAAATTTCTTTTCACGTGAACACCAACAGCAAAATTAGGAAAGATATCTTTCAGACCAATTATAAGAACCGTTACAACAGCGGTAAGGATTATAGCAAACATTATTGTTAAGGAAACAGTGTCTATACCTATCAAGGCCAAAGCCATTATAATTGATATTGTTGCGATAGAATATTTTGCTATCCCGCCTGAAAGCATACCTAACTGTTCATCATCAAAGATTCTCCTCCCCGCCTCTTCAAAGACCTTTCCAAGAAAATCAGCTATAAGAAAACCGATTACTATTATAAGGACACCAGCTATGAACCTCGGGACA
Source organism: uncultured archaeon (assembly GCA_964409265.1). Lineage (GTDB taxonomy): Archaea > Aenigmatarchaeota > Aenigmatarchaeia > QMZP01 > QMZP01 > CAYPCO01. The sequence goes on from CAYPCO010000120.1 coordinate 1,690, forward strand.
AATATGGCTATCTGGCTGAATATGTTAAATAATCCAGGAAACCCTATCAGTTCTATGATAACGCCCAGAATCAAGATGTAAACAAACCATTTTACCAAATCACCTATAAGAGTTACTATACTTCCTCTGTATCCAACAGCTTTTAATATATCATCCGTCCAGCTCCGGGTTGTTATCTTCTTAAAACCTATCATTGTGAGTATCTTAACGGTTATGGTCTTGCATATTATACCAGTTATGTATCCAACTATAACCAGAATGACTATCTGAACTATGAGCTGCAAATTAGGAATGACATAATTCATAAAAACGCTGTTAAGAACAGAAACGAACCATACCCAGAGTGTCTGTAAAAACACATCGAACATATTTATCCTTTAAATTTAATTTTTATAAAAGATGTTTTG
>CAYPCO010000121.1:0-2046 GCA_964409265.1 uncultured archaeon
TAAGGATTTTTTCGATGAAAATAAAGATTTTGTTGTGGATCTGGTAAAGAAATGGGGCAAGCCTGCTCTACTAGAAGTTTGGAACAAGAAGTTCTTCTACTTCATATTCAAACACGAATGGAATTTTATAGATGCCTTAGGCAAAGCAGCCGCGCTTACAACGGATCAGATAGACGTTGAGAATGCAAAAAGGTACGGAATAATGTTTATGGATTCGGATAATAAGAAGAAATATCCGATACTTCTTCATCTTTCTCCATCCGGAGCGATAGAAAGAGTTATGTATGCCTTACTCGAGAAGGCCTACATGGAACAAAAGGAAGGTAAAAACCCGGAATTTCCTTTATGGTTGTCACCAATTCAGGTAAGGCTTTGTCCCGTATCTGATAAGTATCTTAAATATGCAGAAGAAATTGCAGATAAGATGCAAGAAGAGGGTATAAGAGTAGATATCGATGATAGAGTTGAATCGGTAAACAGAAAGGTTAGAGACGCTGAGATTGAGTGGATACCCTATATAGTTGTGATAGGTGAAAAAGAGATGAAAGATAAGAAACTTGCTGTTAGATTAAGAAAAACTGGTGAAGTCAACACAAAAAGCTTAGATGAGCTTATAAAAGAGATAAAATCTAAAACAAAAGGATTTCCTTACAAACCCCTGCCTCTACCAAGAGAATTAACAAAGAGGCCTAGTTTTATAGGATAGCTTAAAATGTTCTAACACTAAAAATAAAATCTCAGAGACAAATAATTCTTTATGATTATTACAGGTAAAAAATTAAGAGAGTTAAGAAAAAGGTCTGGTTTGTCTCAAGCTGACGTTGCTAGACTTGTAGGTGTTTCTCAGGCACATATAGCAAAAATAGAATCAGAAAAGGTTGATCCCAGACTCTCAACTGTGAATAAGATACTTTTTGTTCTAAACAGAAAGAAAAAAGCCTTAAGGTGTTCGGATATAATGACTAAAAATATAATAAGTGTTACTCCTGACACCTCCGTGGAAAAAACCGTTAAGATAATGAAAAAATTCGGTATATCTCAAGTTCCAGTCTTTCAAGATCAAGTGCAGATAGGTAGTATAAAAGAGTCGACCATACTCAAGAATTTCGATAAAAGAATAAGGACCCTGAAGGTCAGGGACATCTTAGATAGACCATTTCCTGTAGTTGATTCTGATGATGAAATAGATATACTTCCCTCCCTGCTTGATATTCATCCTGCTGTTTTGGTGAGCAAGAAAGGAAAGATCGTGGGTATAATAACCAAGTCTGATCTTTTAGAGGTCAATGCAAAAAGATATTAGTAGTGATGTTCAAAAATATACAGATGAAACTATCTCAGTTTGCATTTTTTCTTGTAATGTTTTTGTTCATGTTAGCCACAATGATATTCGATCTGCTCGGAGATTTCTTCTGGTTTGTAAGCATCGGTTACCAAGAGATTTTTCTGAAGATATTTGTGACTAAGATCCTGACAGGATTACTCTGTGCTGTTGTATTTTTTCTAACAATCTATCTGAATATAAAGATAGTTAAGAGGAGATCGGTGAAAAGAAAAACGGTGAGGACCGTTTCCATCGATAAGCTGCTTTTTATTCTTCTCCTTGTATCGACGTTATTTGTTGGTCTTACATTTTCAGTGTGGGATATCCCTCTCAAATTTATAAACTCAACACCATTTGGGATAAAAGACCCTGTCTTTCATTTGGATATTAGCTTTTACGTGTTTCACCTTCCTTTGTTTAATTATATCCTGAGTTTCCTTTTGGTATTGGTGATTTCGAGCATAGTCTATTCTCTAATGGCATATTTTCTCTATTCAGGACCATCCAGAATAGAGTCGGAAGACATTGATGAGATTCCTGTATATAGGTTTAACCTGACATCCATAAAGAGAAAGCTCTTCACCCACATAACAATTCTTTTCTCTATGCTTTTCTTATTACTCTCGATCGTTTTTTATCTATCTGGTTTTGGTCTTCTGTACTCACCTCTGGGTGTGATTTACGGAGCAGGGTATACGGATGTGAACGTTATTCTTCCTTTG
>CAYPCO010000122.1:0-2030 GCA_964409265.1 uncultured archaeon
TTCTATTCTGGCTATTCTCTCCATCTCTGCCTTCATTTCTTCGATTCTATGTTTATCCATTTCTTTTATCCTCGACTCGATTTCTGAGTTGAGTGCGGATAATTTTTTCTCAACATCTTCGAGAGTCTTAAGTTTTATGCCTTTTAACTCATCCTTAAAAAATGATACAGCTTTGTTAAGTTCGTCTATTTTTTCGCTAAGATTTTTCTCTATACTTGGTATCCTCTTTGTTTCTGCTCTGAACTCGTTTACCTCAAGCTTAAGATTGTTTATGTTTTGGTTGACAAAGTCAAGAATTTTATTGTTTAAAGTATCATAGGATGATTGAAGCTTATTGAGTGCAGTTTTAAGTGCAGATTTTTCCTTTTCGAGAGTATCGATTAAGATTTTCTGTTCTTGAATCTCCCTTTTAAGCCTACCTACTCCTTCCTCGAGTTCTACGAGTTCTTTCATACCTTCAATTTGTTTACAAGTGAAGCTATCTTGTTTCTTTGTCTTTCTATCTCCTTTCTAAGCATGTCTCTTTCTTTCAGGCTTTTGTTCAGGGTTTCTTCCAAAGCTCTCTTATCTGAAACCATTCTGTTTTCCAAGGAATCGTAAAGCTTCTTTAGATCGGACAGATCTGATTGAAGAATTGCAATCTGCTTTGAGATATCTTCCATCTTTTTGGAATCCTTTTCAAACTCAAGGTTAATTCTTCGATCTATACCCACTAGATCCTTGCTAAGCTCGTTTATTCTTGTTTTTATCACGCCTATCTCAGAAAGGGTTTTTTGATTATCTTTTATAGTTTGTTTTATCTCCGATATCTTGTTAAGCATGTCTTGAATATCAGAATTTATGTCTTTCTCCAGTTCTGAAACTCTCGCCTCAAGCCATTTTCTTACATTCTCTGGTGCCTGTATACTACTGAACTTCTTGTCAAGACCATCTATAACTTCTTCCAAATCTCTAACATCGGTTTTAAGAGCTTCAAGATCCGTAACAGATCTTTGAAGTTTGTTCAGGAACTCACCGAGCTTGAATATTTTTGCATCCTGATTTCTCATCATTTGCTCAAGGGCTGAGATTCTTTCTCTTTCTGATGCGATTCTTTCTTCAAGAGCGTTTATCTCTGAGGAAAGGGTCTCCGCTCTACTGGTGAAGACATCCTTTAAATCTATAACTCTGTTTATACTTTCTGCGTGCTCACTGAGCTTTTTGGTGTTGTTATTAACAGCTGTTGTAAGGACATTCACCCTCTGGTTTATGTTTGAAACTATATCCGTAATTTTAGAGTATTCTTTATGAAGTCTTTCCACGTCTCTTGAAACATCTCTTTCAAAAGACCTTAACGTCTTTTCAACCCATTTTTTCACATTTTCAGGAGCTTCCATCTCATCTATCTTCTTGTCTAGTTTTCTCGCAACATCATCAAGGTCCTTTGTCTTTTCATCAAGAATCATAAGCTTGGTTTCTATATCTTCAATCCTTGGCTCAAGCAAGGATTCAAGTATATCGTTAACCTTTGCTTCTATGCTTCTCTTGGATGTATTTTCTTTTATTTTGTCTATCTCCTTCCTTAATCTTTCATGATCCTTTTCCATCTTCTTCTTTATGTTTGCCTTCAGGACCTCTATACCATCAAGGAACTTTGCCTCCTCTTCCATGAATTTTTTATACATGTTTTCTCACTCCGTCAATTAAGACTCCGATACAGTAAACGGCCATTATGAACATTAAGATTGCTCCCCAAACAAGGTTGCTGTTGCTGGGAACTGAATTGAAATATTGTATGCCTAAGAAAATACAGATTGGAAGGAATATTGCACTGCTAAGTTTCTCTCGCATTGTAACAATTACGATTATGGCAACAATGATTATTAATCCTAACCAGGCGCCTGTTCCAAACAATAATTCGTTAAAAAACTCTTGAAATTCTCCCGACATGTTTTACCCCCACAACCATACTATCACAAGTCCTATGCCGATTATAAACATTAAGAATCCCCAGCAAAATGCACTGCTGTATTCTCTCTGTTTAATCTTGT
>CAYPCO010000123.1:0-2022 GCA_964409265.1 uncultured archaeon
CATGTCCCAGGATAACAGATGATTTCAGAATTTTTAAGAAACCCGTTCTAAGTCCTGAAGAACTTGAAAAGATTCTTTAACACAGATTCAATCCCAAATCTTTGGCATAATTGAGAACATCCAGATATTCATCATAACTCAAAACTCGGTTTATCTCGGGATATCGATATGCCTTGTACCATGGATGATATTGCGATAAAATATTGACTCTCACCTTATCACTCAGGTTTTCGCTTATCCACTTTAGAATCGGTTTTGCATCACATTCTATATGTCCTGGTATGACAAGAACCCTTATGAGCAACTCCCCGTACTTTTCTGCCAGTATGTGATTTCTCTTTGCAACTTCAGGATATTTAGGAGCAGAGCTAAGATCTCTTGCACACCTATCTGAAAAGTATCTGAAATCCAAAAGAAAAACATCTACCACATCTTTTAAAAGCATCATTGCCTTTTCTGAGAAATAAGCATTGGAATTAAAAACCACAGGTATATTTACTTTAACCATACTCAAAGCTTTGATTATGTGCGGTATGTAAGGTGTGGGATCACCACCAACAAAATTCACGTTTTTACAACCTTCTTTATATTTCATTTCAATCCATTCACTTACTTTTTCTACAGACCATGTTATACCTAAGTTATAATCAAGACTCTCGGGTGCATTTTGACAGTATACACATTTCATAGTACAGCCTGATTGAAAGAGTGTTGCGGAAGGGATAAGTATATCCTCCTCACCCCAATGAGTATGTGCCCCAAAAATCTTCCATTCACTTCCAACACCACAAAAACCCTTCTCACCCTTTAACCTGTTCACACCACATTTCCTTTCACACAGCTCACAGCTTTCCATAACTTTCCATCCTTCTTCCATCTTTTTCTGGAGAATTCCTTTTTCCTTCGCTGTCAAAAATTTTGCCTTTTCCTCCCCCTTTAGAATCATTTCGTACCTTCTCATACTCTCACTCTAAAATAATCCTTCTTGTTTTTGGTAAAAGATTTTCAACGTATCCGTCTCTTAAGATACCCACACCAACAATATCATCTTTATGTTTTACTAAAACAAAGTTGTTTCTCTCTGCGTTGACCGGATAAAATTTTTCAATGTTTTCGCCACTAAGAAACCTTTTTAACTCGTCCTCATCGACCTCAATTACGTTTTTTTCTGCATACTTGCCAACTATTTGGGCGCCTTCCAATGAGAGTTTTATTTTGTAATTCCTCTTTAACTTTCCGAGATAGAGTCCGACAGAATTTATCCTGAGTTTTTTCCACCAAACTTCAGGAAAATCTTCATAGAACATCCAAATCTTTCCCTTTTTTGTTTTAAGCAACACTTCTCTGAATTTTATTTTTGTGCCATAATTTTTCTGAATGATACCTTCCAATTCTCTCTTCTCTTCATTACTCATCTTCTCAATTTGCATATGAAAAACCCCTCCGTCATGTTGTGATGAGGATATATCCTTATCGCGTTCTCTATTTGATTATCGAACTTCTTTCCTAACCACTTCACCATGCCACTCTTATACCTTAATCCTTTGATTTCAAACTCTTCTACCTCAACATTGAATTTCTTTACAGCATAGTCTATAATAGCTTCATTTTCATCAGGGTCAAGTGAGCATGTTGAATAGACAAGAATCCCGTCTTTATCCAAAGATTTTATAGCAGACGAGATTAATCCTTTCTGGATTCTTGTGAGTCTAAGAACCTTACGTAAGGACCAACTCGTGATCGGTGAAATGGTATCTAGAACGGCCCCGGTTGCCGAACACGGAACATCGAGGAGAATTTTAGAGAACTTTATTCCAGTCCTCCAGAACCTTCGTGCATCCATCCACACAACCACAACGTTTTTTACACCTAGTCTTTGAAGGTTAATTCTCAATGCCTTTAACCTTTCAAGGCTATCGTCCAAAGAAAGAATAAGCCCTTTATTTTTCATCATCTGGGCTAATTGTGTGGTTTTTGAACCCGGTGTTGCACACATATCAAGAATCCTATCATCCGGTTTTG
>CAYPCO010000124.1:0-1624 GCA_964409265.1 uncultured archaeon
GTTCGGTTGGTCATAAACTAATGGATGATGGTCGTGTAAAGTCTTGGTCTGAAATAAAGGCAGATTTAGACTATGCCAAAAGTAGAGGTGTCAAAACGGTCTCGTTTTCCGGAGGTGAACCTACCATTATGAAAAATCTCTTACCTGCTGTAAGATATGCTAAGTCCCTTGGTTTTAAGACAATAGAGGTTCAGACAAACGCAAGGGTTCTATCTTATATGAAATTTGCAGAGAGTTTAATTGATGCTGGTGCAAACAGGTTTCTGGTTTCATTACATGCCCATACACCCGAGCTGAGTGATTTTTTGACAAGAACAAAAGGTGCGTTCAAACAAACCGTTCAGGGCGTAAGAAACCTCAAAGAACTCGGTATCGAAAATCTTAGGTTTAGCACAATAGCGACTAAGTTTAACTATAGGTTTTTTCCTGAAATAATGGAGTTCCTGCTTGGTTTCGATGCTGTTGGATATCACATGGGCTTTGTTATAGTTGATGGACATGCATATATGAATGAAAAACTCGTCGTGCCCAGAATGACAGATGTTTTACCGTATATCAAGAAGGCAGTCGATATAGTTCTTAATGCTGGAAAAGAGGCGTGGGTTTACTCTTTCCCCTTTTGTCTAATGCAGGGATATGAACACGTGGTTGCTGAGATTGGTAAGGATGATACAGAGCTCCGTGGTCCTGAATTCGTAGCATCCATACAAAAAAATAGAAGAAAATATCGTGTAAAAACCGAGTCTTGTAAAGATTGCAAGTACGAACCTGTATGTATAGGTGTTTGGAAAAGATATGTTAAACTGAAAGGCTTTGATGAATTTAAACCAATTCGTGGAGAGAAAATAACTGATGCTTCTGTGCTTGTGAAACAGAAGTATAAAGAATAAGAAATGAACTGTCGAAGGATGTGTCGATAAGTATGGAAATAAAAACCGCCATAGTATTGGGGTACGAATGCAATAATAACTGTAGATTTTGTTACGTAGCAGACAAGAGAGAGATTCCATCCATGACAACTAAACAAGTAAAAGAGGAGCTTGTAAAAGGGCGAGAAAGAGGTTCAACATTTGTTGATCTTCTTGGAGGTGAGCCAACCATAAGGAAAGATATATTAGAACTTATTAAATTTGCCAAGAGAACAGGGTATGAAACCATAAGCATAACAACAAACGGAAGAATGTTTTTCTATAAAGAATTTGCAAGAAAAATAATTGAAGCTGGTCTTAATTCGGTTGTTTTTTCAATCCATGGTCACAGACCAGAAATACACGACTATCTGACACAGGTTTCGGGATCTTTCAGGCAGGCAACTCAGGGTTTGAAAAATGTCAAGGAGATCAGCAAAGATGTATATATTTGTACGAACACAGTTATAGTAAGACCAAATTACAGATTTCTTCCTCAGATAGCAGAGAACAATGCAAAACTTGGTGCAGATGGTATGGAGTTTATATTCATACACCCTCGAGGAAATGCCCTTAAAAATTTCGATGAGATTGTTCCAACATTGACCGAGATACTCGACTACCTGAAACCAACTATAACAACAGGTCTCAATTATGGTATAGACCACACAGTCATAAGATACGTTCCTTTCTGTTATATGTATTTTGATCTAAAA
>CAYPCO010000124.1:1634-2019 GCA_964409265.1 uncultured archaeon
GAAGGCTTAGAGAACAACATATCGGACCTGAGTTTAAAGACTTTGAAGTTGAAAAAAATCGTGCCTTGCACGGTCGTGTCAAAGGACCTCAGTGTGCTGGTTGTAAGTATTTTAATATCTGCGAAGGAATATTTAAAGAGTACGCTGAAAGGAGAGGTTTTGATGAATTGATACCGGTGCCTTGATATGCCAAGTGAGAAAAAAGGTTTTTATGAACGGAACAGAACAAAAATACTGCCGTTAATTTTTTTCTTATGTATTTTTGCGGCATGGTTTTATTATTCTATGGGAACATTCAAATCACCTGTTCCTTCACCTCTTGTGGGGATGATAGCATTCGAGCGGGACTGTTACTTGGAATACGGTCATTCTCGATGTATTGAAG
>CAYPCO010000125.1:0-1999 GCA_964409265.1 uncultured archaeon
CCACATAATCACTATACCTTTCTGCAAAGTTTTCAAGCATATTGTTTCTGTTTAGACAATCACTACAATTTTCAGGATAGAAGTTCTCTATTATCACTCTGCCAGTCCTGAGGATATACACAACCTCTTGAGGCGAAAGTTTTCTATCAACTATGGTGGGTATATTCATTTTAGGCGGTTCTTGGTTTATTACAGAACTATTCAGGGCATATCCAAGTAGAGAAGAGATCATAATTAATCCTATCACTATTGCCATGGCTCTTTCCTTTTCCATATTACCACCTTTCCCAGTGAATGAACCTTTCCAGATTCCATCTGTTTGGTTTTTGTGGTGTCTCAGCAGGATATCCTAGGGTTATTAATGCCATGGGTCTAACATATTCAGGCAAACCAAGGATATTCTTCACCTTGCTCTCATTAAATGCACCTATCCAACATGAGCCTATACCAAGGTCCCATGCAGCAAGCATAAGATTCTGTATGGCTGCTGCTGTATTTTGGATTGAATAGAGCTCAACACCTCTCATACCGTATGCATTTTCAACTCTTCTCAGGTCAGAACACACTACGATAATCATCGGAGCCTGAAGAACAAATTCTTGGTTGTAAGAAGCCTCATAAAGATTTTTTTTGATATCAGGGTCGGTGACTATCACAAATTCCCAATCCTGAACATTGCCCGAAGAAGGCGCGTGTATCGCTGCTTCAAGAATTTTCTTAATAGCATCATTGCTTACAGGATCAGACCTATATGATCTAATACTTCTTCTTGTTTTTATACATTCCAATGTTTCCATACGAAAGTTTTAAAAATTTATCTTAAAAAATTAAACCCATGAAAACTTGGGAAAGGTATAGAGAACTTCTCCCTTACGGGGACTGGCATGTTCATTCAAACTATGTTGATGGTAAAAGTAGCATTGATGAGATGTGCAGACAGGCATTAAATAATGGTCTCAGACTTGTGGCATTTACAGAGCATGTAAGAAAGGAACTCACCTACAATTACGATGATTTTATAAAAGAAATTAAAGAGGCCAGACAAAAATATCCTGAATTAAAGATTCTTTATGGTTGTGAGGCAAAAATCCTTGAAGGCGGTGAGCTTGATGCTCCCCGGGATGTTTTAGACAAATGTGAGTTTGTTGTCGCGGTTTTTCATACTCTGCCCTATCAGAGCAAGGAAGACAATATCAATGCGCTCAGAGAGGCTTTATCAAACCCGAGGGTTGAGAGCTGGGGCCATCCTGGAACCTTGCTTAACAAATATGATTTTGAACCTGAAGAAATGGAGGAGCTTGTAAGGTTATGCATAAGGAACAACGTTCTTATAGAGAATAATCTTAAGGAGAAATACACACCACCACAGGAATTTTCTAGGATTGTAGAAAAACTAGGAGCAGCGACAGTGTTTGGTTCAGATGCTCATCACACAAGCGAGCTAAGAAAACTATCCAAGTAAGGTTTCATCACCTGTGAGTATGTATCTCTTTGCACGTTCTAACATGTTTTTATTATACTCTTCACCATACTCTACACTTGAATATTTTGGATGGTTGTCACCAAAGCCATTCACACCAGTTTTACCCATTCTGTTGTAATCCATGGGTGACATGGCTTTGTTTCTTACTCTATAAACCTTGTTGGGTTCATCACCATCAACAATTCTAGAGAGATCGCAAAGCTTTTCCCTACCTTGAGTTTTTAGATATGCCATAATCGACGAGGTTTCATTTCTGGATGCATGTCCACGGATTACAAACGGTTCTCCATTTTTCATCTTAAGACCGCTAAGAAGGGAAAAATCAAATATCTTGGTGAATTCTGTGTTTCTATAGGTCTCTCTTAATGTATCGATGGCATCCTGTACAGCTCCAAGATGGTTTGGATGCGCATGTGATGTTATTACAATGACCTTGTCTGGCTTTACTTCTTCTACAACATCACGAAGATAGTTCATAAGAAGCTTTTTCTGGGTCTCAAACTCCAGCTTTATCGT
>CAYPCO010000126.1:0-1978 GCA_964409265.1 uncultured archaeon
TAATAAATCCCTGTCAGAGTCCCTGAAATACTCTGAAAGGTTTATTTCCACACTCTCATTTACCCTGAGGGTTATGTTTCTGAACTCTCTGATCAGTTCAGGCGGGTTATTAGAAGGAACAACCTCAACCCAAAACTCCTTTACTACCTCGTTCTCTGAATCAAAGACATGGAGTTTCAAGGGATACAGACCTGTGGATTTTGGAGTAATAACGAGAATGGAATTTTGGATTTCAAGGATCAGGTTTGATTCGGGTTCTATTGAGAATGTTAACCCCTCTCCCTCAGGGTCAGAAAAATAGGAAAGAAGGTCAATTTCCAAACTTTGGTTAACCTGTAAAGTGAGGTTTGGAAGAGAGCCTTGAGGCGGAAGGTTTTGGGTAACATTCGTTGTTATATTTATTGTAACATTTTGAGTGATATTCGGTTGTATGGTTATGTTTTCTGGTTTGGTTAGATTGGTTATATTTTGGGTAAGGTTAATGGTTAGGTTCTGGGTAAGATTTGGTTTGATGGTTATGTTTTCTGTTTGTGGGGATAATGGTTTTATGGTGTATGTTATGGATTCTATGAAGATTTGGGTTTGGTTTTCTACCTGGATGATGATGGTGTAGTTTTTATCGTGTATGTTTGGGAGGGAGCATGTTTCTATGCAAACGAGGTGGAAGGGTATGAGTTTTTGAGAAGGTTGGGATTGATTGGTTAATGTAATGTTTTGCGTCAGGTTTTCTTGTCTTGTTACGTTTTCAGTGATATTCTCTTCTATTGAAATGTTCTGGGTAATGTTAATGGTTAGGTTTGTCAGGTTCTGTGGTTTGGTTCGATTAGTTGATATGTTGATGATTGGGTTTTTCGGAGAAACTGTTTGATTAACGGTGCTTATACTTTCATTAATTAATTCGGTGAAGTTCCTGACTATATCCAAAAGTGTTGTGTTTTCGTTGAATGAGATATTAGAGATATTCACTTCCAGAGTCCTGTTAAATTTAAAAGAAAGATTAGCTACATTGAGATATTCCTTTGTTTTATTTAAAATTCTTTTGAATCTTTCAGAAAGATTGATTGTGCGATTTATTAGCATACCTGTTATATCAAAACCAGTTTGTTCTGTGTTTAAAACCGAACTGTCGAAAATTAGAAATGTTTTATTTTGGGTTTTGAGGTAGATTTTAACAGAACCATTACCAAGAAGGTAACCAGAAAGACTGAGGCTTGTTAGATTACCTTCAACGCCGGGTGTCCAGACATATTCTTGTGATGTGTTGAAAGAAAGGTTTAGGATCTGTGTATAACTCTCCTCAGTGATAAGAAATCCTGTAAATGATGCAAAACCAAACCAAAGAACAGAAAGAAATAGAAGGGATATTAGAGCATCAACCGTTTCTTTAGGAATATGTATCTTTCTCACACGTGAATCTTTGGGTGGTTTTTTTCCCAAATATATGTTTCTTACCCTTCCCTTCCTGTCTCTTATTGTCTTATAATAATAAGGACCATAGATCTTCCCGTTCTTTTTTATGTATTTAACATACACCATTCTATCACGTTACAGGAAAAGAAACCGGTAACATGAGAAGGTTACTTACAAATGTAGTGCAACAAAAATTTTTAATGAAAAAAACAAACACAAACATATTTTAGAATTAACTGTCGAAGTATATAAATTAGCCGATTAACAGCTTTATGTAAGTAACCGGTTCGCACGATGTTTGTTTTATAAAATTAATTCGAGATCATCTGAGGGGTTTGACATATTAGTTACAAAACAATCGTCGACACAACACCAATAAAGCTCAACTTCGCTCATATCAACATCATCTTCACAAGAGATAGTTGTTAACGTTCCTGTTTCATTTGGTCTGAGCGGCTCCCAGACATTGTATATATCTTCGTCACCATTCGGATATCTGAAGGTTATTCTTACCCGTGTAATGGCCCGTGTGTTAGGATTATAAAAAGGTGTTACAAGATGTCCTTCA
>CAYPCO010000127.1:0-1967 GCA_964409265.1 uncultured archaeon
TTGAGAGGTTCTTCAATATTTTTCAACAACCCTGTGTTTATAGAAAGGAGATGGGTTAGTATCTGGCTAGGAGAGACATCACCGTAAGGTTCGTTTTTTCTTTTATACATCTGGGGCGGTGGTACCACAGCAAAACCCTTTCTTTCAAGATAGTTTATTATTTTGTCTTTGTTTGTTAGTTTTCCTGTGTTGACCACTCCTATCTTTCTGAGTTTCAGGTTATATTCGGGCGCGAAATATCCACTGTGTCTTTCATCAAATATCTTTGCACATGCATATCTTGATTGATGGTTTTTAATCTCGCCATATTCCAAAAGCTGCGCCTCTGGTATCTTTTCTATAACGGGGCTCTTTGCCCCAGGGTCGTAAAGGATTGTTAAACCATCTCTTCTACCAAGCATGGCAAGGCTGCATTGATATGCTACATCCACAGCATCCTTTCCGTAAACACCAACTATTCCAAAAACCATACACCCAACCCAATAATTTTTTCAAGTAAAGGTTTTTATTCTTTTTCGTTGAGGTGAACTAAGTTGTCATATTTTGTTCGTATTAGAGCCTTTCGTAAAACACCCAGTGAAAAATAAAAATTCCTTGCAAGAAAATTTAATCCAGAGAATATGTTCAATCGTCATGTAAAGTTTTTTCATTACCTTCCGTTCTTGAAAAGACAGATAAATGAATTATATCTTATACATTCCATTGAAGGTTTAGTTTTCTCTCTTATAGCAGTATTTATTCCTATATACCTTCTTAAACTTGGTTACACTCTTTCTGATGTCCTTGTATTCTACATCATAAGATACGCTGTTGTACCGCTTTTTTCTCTAATCGTTGGTCATATATCAACACGATTCGGTATAAAACATACACTTCTTATGAGATTCCCCATGGTTTTAGTATATCTTATTATGCTCTATTCACTTCAGAACGTATCGATACCACTTATTCTTATAGCTATAATCGATGGTTTTCAATCCTCGCTCTATTGGATTCCACTCCATTCCCTTTTTGCAAGAAGTACAAATGAAGAGCGAATGGGATCTGATGTTAGTAAACTTTACTCTTTTCCCAGACTCGCAAGCATAGCAGCCCCTTTTATCGGTGGTTTTATAATAACACTTTTTGGTTTTGGTATCCTGTTCGCCATAAGTATGGCTTTACTTATAGGATCTCTTCTTCCTTTATTTTCCACACCCGAGATAAAACCACACGTGAATTTTAAGATTAAAGAAGGCATTGGTATACTCAAAAAGTATAGAAAGTATTTCTTCAGCATATGCATTTATAATATATCATCGGCTACTGAGTACATAGTTTGGCCAGTGTTCACCTATTTTGTTCTGGCTAGCACAGTTTCTGTGGGTATTGTAGGAACGCTTCTGAGTTTTGGTGTTGTTCTTTTCACGCTTGCTATAGGAAGGTTCTCTGACAGATTTGATAAAAACGAAATTATAAAAATAGGAGCGATTTTTATGTTTCTTGTATGGTGGTTCAGAGCTTTCCTTGTGTCCGAAACATTCATATATCTGCTTACTATTCTGGCGGGTTTTTTCTCATTACTTGTATCTATCCCTTTAACAGCAATGACTTATGAGCTTGCCAAAAAAAGCAATATAGATGAGTTTATAGTTTTTAGAGAGATTCCTGTCTCTTCGGGGAAGATTATAAGCTTTATTACATGTCTGATTCTTATAAAATATATTGAATACACATTTCTGGCAACGGGTCTTTTTCAGCTTTTTCTCGTGATATGAGAATTTTATATTTCAAATGGAAAATTAATTCTTATGCTGTGTATAGGTATAGAATCCACCGCGCACACGTTCGGTATTGGTGTGGTATCAGACAAAGGTGACATTCTCTCAAATGTTAAGAGTGTGTATATTCCACCAGCAGGATGGGGTATAAAACCTGTGGAGGCTGCTGAACACCATAGAAGTGTTTGTAATGACGTTTTGGAAAAA
>CAYPCO010000128.1:0-1947 GCA_964409265.1 uncultured archaeon
ATTCTTCAAGTCCCTTAAAATTAAGGTCATAATCTGTTTCACTAACTCCAACACGAACAAACTCTTTCGCCGGAGCCAGGTATATAACCTTGTCCTTCTGGGTGTCGACCTCCCTTGCCTCTGCCTCTTCCACCGCCTCTGACGATTTAGACGAGCCTAATATTCCAAGAGAAGCCAAAACACCGGCAAGACCTGTATAACCAGTCTTTTTAAGGAATTCCCTTCTTGACATCTTTTTATTCAATAAAGAATCTTCTGGATCCGAATCTGTGTAAAGCCTTTCTGTTAACTCAGAATCATTGAAATCAAGATAATCGAAATCACCCTCAACAAATCCTCCTTCAAGGTTGGTAGGATATTTCCCCATTTTCCCACCGTTTAGTAGTCATTTATCAGTAGTTACAATTTTCTTCACATTAAAATTTGGGAAAGGTGGGTTTATAAAGTTTACGCAGGTCCAAAAAACCTTTTAAAGCTTAAGGAAACACCTCTTATTTATGGATTCATTGAATGATTATCTAAACAGCATCAGGAGAGAAATGAACGAATGCACAGGTGAGTGCTACAATAAACAAGCATCGTTTTTCAACAGGTACAGCACTCGGAAATATGATGATGGCACAGTAGATATGCCGTTTAACGAGTCAATATACCATAATACCTTTACGATGTGTTCAAAACTGTTTACAAAAATCTCAAAAAACTTGAAAGATTAATATCGGATGCTGAAAGGATAAGAGATTCAACCAGCGATGAAAGCATAGCAAAAAAGGCTGATAAAATAGCATCACGGGGAAGGTTTTTATATAACTACTGGAAAGATTGGGCAGAACACAATTTCGGTATATTCGAAGGTATGAGAATTCAGATGGGTTTTAAAATAAAAATAAGGGCCAAGATAATCAATGATGATTAATCCTTTTCAAGAATCCATACCTCTCGTATGGTTTTATGTCTCTTTTCTCGGTCTATGAGTGGAATATCGTGTTTTATTGGGTAGTTCTTTAACGGGTCAACAATGCGAAATCCGTTTTCTTCTGCAAGTCTTTCTATACCAAGAGAATAAGTCCTATTATCAACCACAAATCTTGGAGATATAATAACTGCTCTATGCTCTGGTTTAAGAACAGTGTGAATCTCTTTTAAAACACGTTTATAGAGAGGGTTTAATCCTGAAAGAATCTTTCTGGCCTTTTTGGCATCAGGCTTTCTTTTTAACGGCGGACCCAAAGAAGGTTCTGTGATCACAGCATCTATTGAATTCTCGGAGAAGAGTGATGAAAGCTTTTTTGAATCACCTTGACGGATTTTTCTATCAAGGCCCTTTACCTTCAAGCCATATTCTTCTCCTAACCAACTGAGATTCTTTTTGCACGCCTGAACACAGGAACTGTCTATATCCACACCTCTTATATCAAACCCTGATAAAACCGCCTCTTGCAGGATAGTTCCTATGCCACAGAAAGGATCGAGGATGATGCCTTTCCTTATGCCAGAAAGGTTTATCATTATCTTTGAAAGCCTCGGTGGTATCGAGTATATAGGCCTCTGAACAGGCCTTTTCACATCTCTTTTCTGAAACTCAAATGGATTATGAACAGCTGTAATAAAACCAACGTAAACCTTTTTTGATCTACAAACAAAGAACTCAATCACGGATTTCTTCACAGCTTTTGCATGGCTTAGCTGAGGTCTTTTAAGATGCATATAACCAGCCTTTACTCCAAGATCCCTCATGAGACTTTTGAAAAATTCAGAATAATGCACATGGTCTTCCATGCTGTCGTAGGCGCTGACACAAAAAACTGCTTTCTCGGGCATCTCGCCAAAGATCTTCCTAAATTCAGGATTCGATCTTATCTTTTCATCAGCATCTTTAGATGATCCTTCCACAAGAACTTTACCTATCTTTATCGTTCCTCCAAGCTTGTTTATATTAGGTTCTTT
>CAYPCO010000129.1:0-1930 GCA_964409265.1 uncultured archaeon
ATTGAAGACAACACAACTTCTGTGGGGAGCTCAAACGCTCCTGTAGAAAAGATAGAGGTATATTCTGTTGTTCCATCCAACACATCTGCAGGAAGTTATCATGGTTCGTTCTACATTCATGTTGACAGTGTAGAGGTTTACTACCTCAATGATACTGGCGAATACAGGCTAAACACGAGCGACGAAAACGGTTATGTTACAGTAACTGTAACACAACCAACCGAAAGCAATGATGGTTCCGTTAACGTCACTATAATCAACATATCTAATGCATATATTTACGGAAGCAATGACCAAATCGGTGATTATTTCAAACAGAATGATAAGATAAGGGTAAGATTCGTAGTAACGTCAAACCAGAGCATGACGTCTGGAGATTTTTATACTTTTACAGGTAACACTACATATATTTCACAGTCCGGGACACCCCTTAAAGAAGCTCATATACCACAGAGTATAACCGTTTCTGCAAGAAGATTAACCGCTTGGAAAGAACTTTTGATTCTGGATACCAGCAGACCAACCGAAGTAACAGGCAGAATACTTGTGAGTGCCATAACACCTTCCGGTAGCTATATAGGCAACATTAAATTCATGGATTATATTCCCAACGGAACCAACATAACAAGCCTCAATGACTTTAAGAGTATTGTGGAGGTTTGGTTCTACAACGCTACAGGATGGCACAAATGGGTCGAGGGTGAGGATTATAAGATTACGGACAACGGAACGATTCAACTAAGTGATGGTTCATGGGCACATGCTTATGAGTTTATTAATGCAAGTGGGGACCCATATTTCAATCTTACTAACGGCGAAAAAATAAATGTTACATATCTTATAAACATAACGCAAGAAGGTGTATGGGTTTTGCCTGTTGAACTGTTTGCGTTCGACCCTGCGACCGGGGAAGTCTTCAAGGCTGTGGCTTATGGTGTTGTTCGAATAGATTTCTCTCATATACCATCACCACTTCAGATAACAGAAGGTGATTTAGAATTAGCGAAGAGGGTGGTTGTTGGAAAGCCAGCTGTATGGATAAAGAATTTTGAAGTGTATAATCCAAACTCTGTTCCAATCACCTCAAGATTTGAAACAACGGTCTTCCCAGACACAACGGATGTATATGTGAGTTATTATGACGAGAATGGAAGAAAGATAGATGAGATTGTTGGTTTTGATACCTTACCGACTGGTGAAAGAATCGTGTATTGGGAGAGCAGAATAAACCCACTTGAGACAAGAAGTTACGAGATAAGAGTCCTAACACCGCCTGTTCTGGAGATAGATAGAGATATAGAAGTTCTAGAGAAACTCGAAAACAAACAGGTGAAACTTAAGATGGATGTTTATCTCAAGAGCTTTGCTAAAGAGCCCTATGAGAATCTTGTCCTCAACTTGCCTATACCTTATGAGAACCTAATAGAAGCAAGAGATGGTTTTGGTAACAAGCTTCAGTTTACAGGAAACGCAGATACGAGCAGTATAATAATAGATAGAATAGAGGCTAACGGTATGAAAACTATAACTGTAATATACAAAGAGAGCTATCCAACAATCATAATTACACCTGATAGAGATAGATACAATCTTAACTCTCCTGTAAATCTAGAGATACTTGTCATAAATGGTGGTGACAAGGTCGAGTATCCTTACATAGAAGTAGAAATATACACTCCGGGAATGGATGTTATATATACCAACATAGAAAAACTCGAAGAGTTAGAACCTCTAGAAAAGACGAGTCTTTATGAGAAGTTCGTAATACCTGCTTCGGCACCCACGGGTATGTATATAGCAGTTGCAAAGTTCAGAGAATCCTTCACAACTCTGGCTTCAGCTACAGGTAATTTCTATATAATGGGAACATCTGGTATCATGCCTGAAGCCTTACAGGTGTTAATGGTTATTATAGCGGCTGTAGTCCTAA
>CAYPCO010000130.1:0-1927 GCA_964409265.1 uncultured archaeon
CAAACTCGGCAGATATCTAATGCTTGAGAGATCTGATGGTAGAGGTTTTGAATTTGTAAAAGGAGGTGCAGAGATTGGTGAAAATTTTAAAGACGTTGCTTTGAGAGAAATAGAAGAAGAGATAGGAATGAAAGTATCTTCCAATGAGCTTATCGAAACGCCTCTAACACTTTCATTTCGATTTCCATTAAAAGAAGGTTACGAAATCAGAATTTACAAAGGATTTTTGATAATTAAAAGCAACATTAATATAGATACACTAACTCTTGATAACTTCTTTTCTTCCGCAAAAATAATACAACCTGAAGAAATAAAGAAATTTATTAGTTTTCCCGAATATTACAGAGCGATAGAAAGTGTAGAGGAGTTGTTGAAAAGGAAATTAGATTTAATTATAAGCTTAAATAAAATTAAATTCGATCAATAGAAGAATTTGAAGACTTTAAGAATCTATATTTGAGTTTACATCTTCACCTCGTTATCTCCTGAGAATCCAGGAATTCCTTTAGCTTCCTTGCCCTTGAGTTGGTTTCGAAATGTTTTCTAACGGGTTCAACGAGTTTGTCGAGATATTCAATGGTAGCGGATTTTAGATCGAGGGGGTGGATTTTTCCTTCCTGGTAAAGCCTTTCGAGCTCTTCATAGCTTTGGACTTCTAAAGGTCCGCCAAACTTTTCTGGTCTTGGGATTTCAATGGAATCAAATTTCTCGAAGATAATATATTTCATATACTCCAGAATCGGATTGTCCTGGGTTTGCTTCTCCGGGCAGTATGCCTTCTTAATCTTCCTTTCAATTTCCTCCCTGGAATCCGTCATGAATATCGCAGAGTCAGGAATTGATTTAGACATCTTCATCTCTATGGATCTCTCAACACCAGAAGCCGTGGTTTTAGGTGGAAGTAATCCCATGAGCATATGGTGGGAAACCACAACAGGCTTCCAAAAACCTATCTTTGGACCTATCTCTCTTGCAAGCATATTGACCTTTCTCTGATCCATTCCTAATTGGCAAATATCTGCCTTTAAATGAAAGATATCAGCTGCCTGCATACAGGGATAAAGAATCTGTGAGGCCTGCAAAACCTCGGAATCCTTCCTTCCCATGATCTGACCACATCTTATAATCCTTTTCACCGTGGAATTCCTTGCTACCTGCATGACCTTCTTCCAGTATTCATCATCCTTCACATAATCACTAACCCAGATGAATTCGACATGTTCCAGGTCCATTCCCGTAACCTTCCATACTTCCATCAAATACTCGCCAACCTTCCGAATCTTCTCCAAATCTCCACCCATCTTATTGTTAGCCCATGCATGCCAGTCAGCCACAAGCATTTTGAAGCGAACGCCTGCCTTTATCATTTTGTTCACGTTTACAGCTCTCATTATTCCCTGAGCTATATGAATCTTTCCGGAAGGCTCAAAACCATCGTAGGCTATTGGCTTATCTTTGGTTTCCAAAAGTTCACGTAGCTCTTCTTCTGTGATTATTTCCTCACCAACCTCCCTGATGAGGTCGAGCCTTCTTTCTATATCCATAAAAACCACTAACTCTGTATAACAACACCACCAATACCGGCAGCAGCAAACTTATGAACAAGATCAGCTATCGAGTTTACTATACCTTGTGCCTCACCCGCATCTATCTCTATCTTTCCAGGCTCTAAAATTTCTATGCTTGATGGTGCATAGTTCATTGCCAAATAGACGAGTTTATCAAAATTCTTAACTACAGTCTCAAGTTCAACTACATTAGAGAATCCCACAGAAACCCTTGGCAAAGGATTTTCAACTTTCTTTATATCATGAAATTTTTTAGTGTAAACTATTACACCATCTTCTGATTCCATTCTTTTGACATGCTTTTCAAGAGATGATCTTGCTGCATCTTCTGTCACAGCAAGAACCTCTATCATCATCCA
>CAYPCO010000131.1:0-1923 GCA_964409265.1 uncultured archaeon
CGCTGCGGTAACCAGAACTATAAGTGTAAGAAGAATGACAGCAAGATCCTTTGAGAAAAACATCAATTAAATTTTTGTTGTAGAATATTAAATTCTTCACTTGAGATGTATTGCCTTTGCAAATTTCTTGGCTCTTTCTAAAGGATTGCCCGCATTCTCAAGTCTTGTTCCTATATGTATGCAATTAGCACCAGCCTGTATTAACTTTCTTGCCTGTTCGGGTGTTTTAACACCACCTGCCACAACTATCTTAAGTTCACATGTTTTCTTGATGGCAGATACAATCTCTTCTGGAACAGGCGATGGTGCACCAGACCCCGATTCGAGAATAATAAATCTCTTACCCATGTACTGAGCAGCAAGAGAATAAGCAACAGCAACATCGGGTTTATTCTTTGGTAGCAGATTCGCCTCACCAACTATTCCGACTGTTTCTCCTGGCTCGAAAACAAGATACCCCGTAGGGATCGCCTCGATACCGTATTGTTTTATGAGTGGTGCAGCAAGTGTTTGAGCCCCTGTTATCCAATAAGGATTCTTGGAATTCATAAGACTCATAAAGTATATAGAATCAGCATATTTTGTAACATTACCGACGTTACCTGGAAACAAATGTAAAGGGATACTTATATTCTCTTTTATGAGCTTTGCGGTTTCGTCCAGAGTTGTGCCCTGAACACCGATAGAACCGCCGAGCATCACTATATCTGCACCACCCTCTTCCATAAGTCTTGCGAGTCTAGCCGATTCTTCAGGACCTTGTTTATCAGGGTCTATGAGACCCATAAAAACGCCTTTGCCAGAATCTATTATCTCGTTTATGTATCTTTCTACCTTGCCTGGATGCATACTATCATTTGGAATTTTTATAATATTTATATGTTTTGTTAAATTAAAGTATGATTCTTATCACAGGAGCGACCGGTTTTATAGGTAAAAATTTGATAAACGCATTGCCGCGAAAAAATAATGTAAAAATTCTGGCAAGAGATCCCATAAAGGCAAAAAATCTTTTTCCCGACCTCGACATTGTTAAAGGTGATATAGCAACGGGTAAGGGTGTTAAAGAGGCTCTTGAAGATGTAAGTATAGTGATTCATCTTGCTGGTATGGTTTCTTATTCGAAACCAAGAGAAGAACTTTTTAGAATAAATGTCACGGGAACGAGAAATCTTCTAAGGTATTGTGACAATGTGAAAAGATTTATCTTCTCTTCCAGTGTGTCTGTCTATGGACCAATAGAAACAAAAGCGAATGAAAATCATAGGACAAATCCTGTAAATCCCTATGGAGAATCAAAACTCGAAGCAGAAAAACTCGTGAAAGATTCTGGTGTATCCCATGTAATTCTAAGAATAGCTCCTGTCTACGGTGTTGGAAGCCCTTCATGGATAAAAAATCTTAAATTACTTGAAAGTGGTTTCCCCATACCAAGAACAAAAAACCTAACTCACATCGTTCATATATCAGATGTTGTTAATGCGTTGAAGCTTTCAATGAAAAAGGGTTCTGGGATATACAATATTGCCGATAAAAAACCCGTAGAGTTCACGAAATTTGCCGAGATGATCATAAAGTTGCTTGGAAAAAGGCCTATAAAAGTTCCCTTTTGGATCGTGAAGTTGCTTGCTAAGGCGAAGGGTATGGATACCTACCTTGAGGTTCTGACCATGAACAGGAATTACGACATAACAAAAGCCAGGAGAGAGCTTGGATACGAACCAAAAGCGGTTTTAGAAAAAGAAATCAGGAACATGGTCAAGTGGTATAAGATGTCAAACCTCAAGTTTTTATAGATTTTTGTTAACATTAAAGAAGAGTATCATGATAAAAATCGATTCGTTCTTAAATCCTGATTGGTATGTGATGAGAATAGCAACAACAGATGTTGTTACGTGCAAAAAGACATTAAAGATAGGCGAT
>CAYPCO010000132.1:0-1903 GCA_964409265.1 uncultured archaeon
AGACCCACAGGGAAGCCCGGTTCTTTCCTAACTTTTTTGTCAACCATGATTTTGCCCTCGTTAAGGATTTTTTTAACCTCTCTCGAATTCTCAGCATACTTGAGTATATCTCTGATTATAATTTTTAGAGGGATAGATCTATGTTTTGGATGGGGTCCGGGTTTAGGTGTAACAATAAACTTGTTCTCTTTCTTGGACACAGGCCAAAACTTCGGTATTGTGTATCTCTTCATATGAGCCATATTTATTCACCTTTTGTACCACCCGCTCTCTCGAGCACAGCCAATCTTTTCTTATCATCAAGGTTAAGCTTTATTATCATAAGATTCGATGGATCTATTGGTGCCATAACCTCCGTTCCATCAGATTTTTTTACCTTCACTTCGTCAATATATACTTTTAATTTCTTGAGACTAACCCTGCTCACGGTTCCAACAACACCCTTGAACTTACCTTTCATAACCTTTACTTCATCGCCCTTTCTAACAGGCAATGATCTCTTTCCGTATCTCTCTCTGAGCTCTTTTGAAAGATGTGCTGAGACAAGCTTATGTCTTATATGAAGAGGAGCATTATACCTATATTTTCTTTGCTTCCTTGGTTGAACACTGCTTATCCATTCGCGAGACCATTTCTTTCTCATATTCTCACACTATTATGGACGCTATCTTACCTATAGCCGGAAACCTTTCAACAGCCTCTCTGGCAACAGGTCCTTTTATTATAGTTCCACGAGGTTCTCCCTTTTCATTAACAACAACTGCAGCATTATCTTCAAAAGATATACTCATACCATCTGGTCTTTTATATTCTTTCTTTTGTCTTATGATAACAGCCCGAAAGACTTCGTGTCTTACCTTTTCTGTTCCTTTGTAAACCCTGCATGCTACAAGACTTCCTACACCAGCCGATGGTTTTGTCCTTCTTTTACCTTTATAACCATAAACAGATATTATCTGAAACATTTTAACTCCTGTATTATCAGCGCAGTTTATGACAGCACCCACAGGCAATGCTCTTGTAACCTTAGATGATATCGCCTTCATATCACTCACCTCTTGTAGTCACTCTGAAATCCTATAACAACAAAATGCTTGGTTTTAGAGAGCGGTCTACATTCTGCAATCACAACCTTATCACCTTCCTTTGCATGTATACATTCGGGATTATGTGCAACAACTCTGGATCTTCTTCTTTCATATCTCTCATATTTCTTAACGAATCTCACGTAGTCCCATTCAACGACAACAGTTTTATGTGATTTCGCTGATTTAACAGTTCCCTCAAAAATCCTGCCTCTTATAGGAAGTTTTCCATGCCATGGGCATTTCTCATCTTCACATGTTTTTTTAGGAGGGTTTATATTAACCCCTATGAATTTCCTTCCGGACTCTGCTGTCTTTTCCTCTTTCTTCATACTATCACTAACAGAAGCGAGTTTGCCTCTCTACCCCTTCGCAAGAGCGAAGGCAGTAACTCGGCATCTGTTATACAAAACAATAAGAAGATTATATATTTATAAATTTTTTCCTGATTTAGAAAACTCATAGCTTTTGAAATCTTCCGGAAAAGGGGGCAGATACGCTGGTATAAACCCACTGAATGGGATCTCCTCTGACCAGAATTCCTGGTAAAAATCCCTTATCCTTTCCAGAGGATAGGAAAACACCTTTTCCTCATCTCCTCTACTTTCTCTGATGAAACATGTACCATGTTCAAATCTAAGTTCTTGAATTATACCAAAAAATTCTTCAGATAGCTCCCATCTATCAAGACAATCTCTTTGGTAAACCAAACCCCCTTCTACTCTTATCTCCAGAGAATACATAATTTTTTATTATTTCTAAAAATTTTTTAAATTAAAACTCTTTACCATTTTCTCTGTTTCTTTTTTATTCTATCT
>CAYPCO010000133.1:0-1870 GCA_964409265.1 uncultured archaeon
CATCCTGAATCTCGCATGTGTTATCTTTTTTCAAATATGGACACACATGGTTTTTTGTTATGGTCACATAAACATCTTCTCTGACCTTAAGAAAATAATCTTTAAATCCAGCATCTATAATCCTTTCCCTTTCCTCTCCTGTTGCAATAGTTCCTGCAAGCCTGCAGCAGAAAGCGCCGCATCTTTTGCATATCTTGAGAAATCTCTGAGACTTTGGCATTGGAAAATGTTTGAAATTGTATTAATTAAAATTTATGCCTATATTGTTGCTACCAAAAAGTATTTAAATTATTTTAACAAAAATCTTGACATGTTGAAAAAGATTATAGAGGCTCTAAAAAGGTATGTGAACGGTGAAGATAGAGACCCTTACCAAGAGCTTTACGAGATAGGAATGGGAACAGTTCGCGAGACATTAAAACAATACACTAAATTAGACGAGTTCTATACAAGAAAGTAAGACTTTACTTCTTCATTTGCTTTCTTTTTATTCTTTTTTTCTTTTTCCAGATTATTCTATCCTTGGTTCTTATCTCAAGAATGTTATCCAAGGGAACGCTTATCTCTTCGTAAATAGCCTCACCACCCAGATATCTTATGGATTTTCTATCAACACCTACAATATCTCTGCCATAAATTGTTCCTCTTTTGGTCACCGAGCCATTATGCACTATGGTTATCGCGCATTCCTTTATTCTTCCCGTTTTCACAAGCCGTTTAAGTGTCTCGTGCATAGTTATATGCAAAAGAACATGAAAACATCAGAATGCCCGTCATGTTCATCGCTTATGCTCATCTCAGGCTTTCATCATCTGTATTTAATTGTTAGAGAAATATTTAAAAAATTAAACCCTAACGCCAAGTTTCATAAGTTCTTTAATGAGATTTTGTGGTGTGGTGAACAATATGGTTTTTATTCCTAGTTTTTTCGCACCTTCAATATTTTTTGGGTAGTTGTCTATGAATACGACCTCTTCTGGTTTTAGTTTCATTGATTCAAGTGTATAGAGAAATATATCCTTTTCTGGTTTTCTCATATGAACTTCACAGGATAGAACAACACCATCAAAGATATCATACACATGGAATCTTTTTCTACAATATTCAACCGTTTTGAAATCGACGTTAGAAAGTGCAAAAATCTTATATCTTTTCTTTAATCTTTTGATTATCTTTATGGTCTCGGGGATTGGTTTCAATATCTTTCTCCATTCTGAGGATATAAGCTCAACCAAATCGTGGCTCATTTTCATATCATTTTCGAGCTTTTGTTTGAAATCCTCCTCTGAAAGTAAGCCCTTTTCAAACATCTCCCAATATCTATTATCCACTATCTTAGAATAGAGCTCCTCCTTGCTCATACCTGAAATCTTTTCAAATCTCTCAAGAAACGACTTGAATCTACAATCTACCACAACACCGCCTATATCAAAGATTATTCCCTTAATCAAACGAAACACCCCATGGACCGGTCGGGATTTTCACTTTCTTGGTCAACCTTCTTTTCTAAAGAAGGTTGGTTTCGAACCCGAGGCCTCCACCATGCCAAGGTGGCGATCTTTCCTGCCTGCCGTCTAAACGACAGGTACCACTGATCTACCGGCCCGTGGGGTCAATGGGCCAGGGGAGATTTCCGATGGGGAAGTGATAGCTCCATTCTTGGTCGACCCTCCTCTTGAAAGAAGGTCGGTTTCGAACTCCCGACCTCTGCCTTGTAAGGGCAGCGTCATAACCACTAGACCACCGGCCCATTGCCTTGATAAGAAATAGATGGTGAGACTTTAAATTTATTAAGAAGGTTTGAAATGCGACCGCCGGGATTTTCACTTTCTTGGTCAACCTTCTTTTCTAAAGAAGGTTGGTTTCGAAC
>CAYPCO010000134.1:0-1851 GCA_964409265.1 uncultured archaeon
TCTTCCGACACATCGAGAACTATTTCTAGATACGGATCAGGTTCAAGTATCTTTAGAGACATATCTTCTATCACTTCAACATCTTTTATATCCTTATGAAGACACTCCTCCGCAACACCTATCAAGTAAAAAACAACAGATTTCCCAAACCAAGGCTCTTCAATGGTAAAATCATACAATTGGTCTATCACGGTTCTGGGTATATCAAGAAGCTTTGGATACATCCTTTCCTTTAAAGGTTGTAAGAAAAAAATTTAAAGACTATCTCTCCAGAACGAAAAACTCCTCTTTCTCCTCTTCTGGGATCTCTGCAAGAACCATTTCAAACCTCTTACCAATCCCCATAATAGATAGCTCATTAACAAGCTTCAGTGCTCTTTCAAGTTTTCTTTCACTTTCTGCATATATCTCAAATATTGTCTCACCTTTTCTAACCTTGTCATCAATCTTTTTGTGAAGAATCAAACCAGCACCTTTGTTTTTTGGAGCACCAGCTTCTCTTGCTATCTGGGTTATGGACCTGTTGTTTATCCAGTGGACTATACCAGATGTCTTGGATTTCACTTCGGCTTTATACTCACCTACCGGGATATCTTCTGGTTGTATGTCAGGATTACCCCCCTGAGCACCAATTATTTCTCTCAACTTTTTCTCCGCTTTACCGGTTTTTATCATCTTGTATGCAAAGTCTTTCGGGTTCTTTATACCAGCAAATCTAAAAAGCACTTCTGCTAGAGAGCAAACCTTGTCTATCAGATCTGGTGGTCCATGTCTTTTCATAAGGATATCTAATGCTTCTCTGGCTTCAAGGGCAGGTCCTATACCATGACCTATAGGTTGTTCACCAAACGTTGAAACACACTCAACCTCCATGCCAAGCTTTCTACCAAGCTCTATGAAACACCCAGCAAGTTCTTTTGCCTCAGGAATGGTTTTTATCTTCACATTCATACCCGTGGGTATATCTATAACCACATAGTTTGCACCCACTGCCTTTTTCTTTGACATTACCGAGGGAAGCAAAAGAGGATCGATGGAAAGAGGATATTCTATCCTTATAAACACATCATCGGCAGGTGCGAGATCAACAGCACCTCCCCATACCAAACATCCATTGGTTTTTTTAACTACTCTTACAACCTCATCAAAACAAAGATCAACTGGACATAAACATTCAACTTTATCGGCTGTTCCCGCAGGAGCTGTTATGGCACGACTCGATGTTTTAGGTATTGTCAGACCAGCTGCTGCAACGATTGGAACAAGCAGCATAGATGTCTTATCTCCAGGAACACCTCCTATGCTGTGTTTATCGTATATAGTTTTTCTCCCCCATTTCATTATCTTTCCCGTGCCTGCCATAGACATTGCCATAGATGCTGTTTCTTCCATGGTCATTCCATGATTATAAAGACTTGTAACGAACGCTGTTAATTCCACAGAAGAGAGTTTATTCTCAACTATATCCTCTATTATTTTGCGTATTTCCCTGTGTTTTAAGGTTTTACCTTCAAGTTTTCTTTTTATATAAGCTATCGATTCTGGTGGTTTGGTTGGTCCTACGGAAACTCTATCTCCTGCTTTTGTACCAAGCTTTTTCTGGACATTTCTGTAAATACCTATCTCACCTTTTTTTACAAAACTTTCAGTCACATTAACAATGGCAACAATCGATTTTTTGCCAGCACCTATGACAACCCTGTCGTTTACCTTGACATCTATATCTTCTGCGTCTTCTTTATGAAGAACAACAATATGTTCCGTTGCTTCTAATTCCAGTGGTCTTACAACTAAGAGCATGATTAACATTATTGGTGTGGAAATATAAATTTATGAACGATTCTCTCAAAA
>CAYPCO010000135.1:0-1842 GCA_964409265.1 uncultured archaeon
TTATATGGAAGAGCTCGGCAAGCTTCTGAATGAAATTTAAAGAAAACAGAACAAATTTTAAACTATGTATCAATACATGTTTCTTATTTCCTTCACAATATTTTTCGGTGCATTCCTTCTCGGGCTTTATCCGTTTTTTAAGCAAAAAACAAAAAACAAGTTTTTGCATTCCTCATTGGCTGTTACATCGTTTCTCATACACATTCCAGCCACCATAATATATTGCCTTTCTGTAGAACCTGTCATGGTGAATAGAGCTCTTTCTGTTATTATAACCCTTCTTATGGGTGTTAATCTCCTCCTTATGGAGAAGAGGTTGTTTAACAGACACAGAAGAAAAAATCTTCATAGAGTTATCGGGATTTTTATAATGGCATTATTTATGGTATTTATGCTCATGAGATTTGTGTATTATTAAGAGGGATTGGACATGAAAAACGTTAAGTTTATCATTGCCGTGGCCATTTTAGTTTTACTCATATTGTGTTGGGCACCCTGGTTGAATGATAAAGAAATCCACGACAGGGTTTTTCAAGAAAAGGCACACATAGATGGTACGATGGGCTGGATTGTGTTGCCAAACGGAACAAAGGAATACACGCTGATTTGTGATTACAATGTGATGTGGTTTCCATTCGGCAGGTGGGTTGCAAGTTGCGAAGGAGGCTACTATGTAACATTTTGGAATCAGATACTTCCTTGATTTAGGAAAATCTTTTTATAAATTCAAAATTAAGATTGATTATGAAGAGATTAGTAAAAATACCTCTGATAGTTCTTGTTTCTTTGGTTGGTATTGTAGTTCTTATGAATGTTTTAGGCATATGTCCTCCACAAGGACCCTGGCCTGTGCCACCGTGGTGTGAATCTCCTGGAACTTCTGCCGGTGAAGAGACCATTGCAACATTCTGGGTTTCTGTTCCGTATACAACGCCAGAAACAGATTCGATTCTCTTAGCAATCGAAGGGCGAGAACCAATTCAGATGAACAAGACTGGTGAGATGAGTTGGCAGGTTGATATTCCTGTAACAGGTATGGAAACTATTTCATACAAGTACTTAAGGGGTTCTCAAAACTCTTATTCCCCTGAGCAGACAATCACCGTGGTCAAAAAACACCAAAAAATCTATGACGGTGTTTCTGGCTGGAATGATATGCCTTTCACTCCTCATTTTTCAGAAGATTTTGCAATTGGTGTCTATATGGCAGATACGTGGGGAGCAAACTACAACTTTAATTGGTTTGAAAATACAAGAAAGAATATTGAAAGCAGCTTTGAAAGGTTAAAGAATATCGGTTCTGATGAGGTCTATGTGAATGATTTCTATATGGCCGTGTTTGATAATGAAAATGCAGACTGGACAATCGATACAGATTATCACATCGAACCCGAAATATTCGCAAATGACTTTAGAGATGAAGCCATGACTCAAGATGACCTGAACAGGCTTGCCAATACAGCACATAAAAACGGTATGAAAATTGGATGGAGAACAAGCTTCCATATGGTGAATATCGGTAAGTATATTGGTGTGAAAGATATCGCTGAAGAGGTTGAAAAGGACTGGGAAAAGTTCACCAGTGTAGAAAGAACTGAAGAATGGATAAAGGATTTTTTCACAAAGTGGAAATCTTTGATGCTTGATAGAGCTGAAGCGCTCAACAAGGCAGGATTTGATATAATGATTGTCACTCCTGGTTGGCATAATCCAAGATTTCATCCTCATGAAGAGCTTGCAAACACTCTATGGAAAGATCTTATAACAGCTGTTAAGAAAAAATTCAATGGAAAAGTTGGAGTTATAGTGGATAGATACGGTTATCTAAACAAGAAAACGGAT
>CAYPCO010000136.1:0-1826 GCA_964409265.1 uncultured archaeon
AGAAAAGAAGGAACGGTCGTTAGATTAGAAAAACCAACAAGACTCGATCGTGCGAGGGCTTTGGGTTACAAGGCAAAGCAGGGTTTCGTTGTTGTTCGAGTTAAAGTTAAGAAAGGAACAAGAAAAACACCAAAACCTTCTGGTGGAAGAAGACCCAAAAGGAGTGGAAGATTCTTCACAACCAAATTTTCAAAGCAAGTCATTGCAGAACAAAAGGCCGCAAGAAGATTTCCAAATCTAGAGGTTTTGAATTCATACTGGGTTGGTGAGGATGGAAATCATACATGGTATGAAGTTATACTGGTTGATAAACACCATCCTGCTATCAAGAATGATAAGGACATAAGCTGGATAACCGAGAGCCAGCACACAGGAAGGGTCTTTAGAGGTTTGACATCAGCAGGAAAGAAGTCAAGAGGTCTTAGATAGCCTGTCTAACATCCTGTTAATCATCCTGTCAACCGTTGCTATTTTCTTGTTAGTTCTCGATACATGATTGTATGAGACTTGTTCAAAGGATTTCTCAACTGATTTAATTTTGGTGTAAAGCTGCTCTAAGTGAGATTTTTTTATTTTATACGCACCCTTCAATTGATTCACAACAAGTTTGGAATCAGAGAAAACCTTAACCCTTCTTGCTCCTATTCGCTTTGCTGTTCTAAGACCAGTTAGAATTGCCATGTATTCAGCAACATTGTTTGTAGTTATTCCTATGTTCTTTGAAAATCTTTTCAAAACACGCCATCTCTCGTCATATATTATAAATCCTATACCCGCCAAGCCCGGGTTCCCTCGTGATGCACCATCACAGAAGAGATAAACCTTCATAAAAATTTTATAGTTTCAGCAGGATAATAATATTATGGCTGATGTTTTTTCACCAATGATATCCAACCTTCAAGAACTCGGTATATACCTTTATCTCTTTCCGTTTCTAATATCCTTGGCATTTACATATGGAATCCTGTCTTATGCATTAAAGGATCAACTTGAAAAAACCGCAAGGGGTCTCATTTCGATTCTTGTATCCTTTTTCGTCATGCTTTTTTCCATGTGGAATCCAGGAATCGTTGAGTTCTTTGCCAATATTTTTGGTTACATGCTCATACTTGGGACAGGTTTTCTTGCTATGGTTATACTTTTAGCCTTCATGGGAATAAAGCCCAGCGATGTTGTGAAGAATGAAAAGGCAAAATGGACATTTATAGCGACGGTTGCTTTTATAGTTCTTATAACCTTTATTGCAGCCGTTGGAAGCGTCCTCTTTGGAAGTGCAGCATACCTTCAAAGTTCTCAGTTCTGGACAATCATACTCTTCATAGCGATAGTTGCAATGGTCATGTGGTCAATGAGCAAGGGTGGCTAATGTTTATAAAGTTAAGGAGGCAATAATTTAATATGGTTGTGTTGTTTCAACTCGGTAGCGCTTTTCCTGAACTCTTAAGAAACATGGAGGATCTTGGCTTCTTTCTCTACCTTTTCCCGTTCCTTCTTGCTCTGGCTATCATTTACGGCGTTCTGACATGGGCTTTGAAGGATCAGTTACCGAAATCTGCCAGAGGGCTCATATCAATCATATTCGCCTTTTTTGTGATGCTCTACTCCAGTTGGAACGAATACATAGTTACGTTCTTTGCAAATCTAGGTGGTTCAGGCCTTATTGTAGGTTCGGGTATACTTTTTATAGTCATCTTGCTCGGTCTGATAGGATTTGACATAAAATCCTTGACAGGTGAAAAGGCAGGAACATCCAAATGGATTTTCATATTCGCAATAATAATAATAGGTTTGCTCATATTCTTTGGTGCAGGAGCAGGATGGCTTAT
>CAYPCO010000137.1:0-1795 GCA_964409265.1 uncultured archaeon
AAACCCTTTCTGGACATCTTATAGGACTCGGTTTAACAGAATTTGTTCCGTCACTTCTTGACTTAGAGGAAACTATAGACAGGATTCATGAACAAGGGGCAATTGCTGTTGCACCACATCCATATGATATAAAGGGTGATGGTATAAGAGAAGGTATCAAACACGTCGATGCGGTTGAGGTATTTAATCCGTACAACATGGATAGAATTTCTAATAAACTTGCTGTTAAGACTGCAAAAAAGCTGGGAAAACCCATGGTTGTTGGTTCTGACGCGCACACCGTGAACATGCTTGGTCGATGCCTTAATGAAATAAACGCTTGGGATGTCGATTCTGTTCTTAAGGAGATAATGAAGAATAGAGTCAAACTCAGTGTTGGATATTTTTCTATGGACATCCTCGTGGATTGGGTTAAGAAAAGGTTCGAACTGTCCGAATGGTACGTCCTTGATTACATCGATAACAATTACAGTCCTCTGAAATCTTGGGTATCTAAAAGAATGCTCCACCGATTTCTTCATTCAAAGAATCCTATAAATAAATTTATCTGGAAATCCATGGGTTATACAGGTCTTACAGCATCTGTCTTTTACAGTTTTTTGACCAATCGTAAAAATGTTGTTTAAACTTTTTGGCTTTATTAATGTGTAACTTCGGAAGATGTATGAATTTTGACTTTTGAGCGAAAAAACCAACAACAGCTTTAGGTAGCAAAAAATTTAAATCAAATCATTTATTTATTATTAATGGCTATTGATGATTACATTGATCCAGATTGTCCCTGTCTTGATTCTGATCATATTATTTCAAGGTCTAGAATTGAAAGAGGTTTATACTGGGATCCAAAGGAACACGAAAGGTACAGAGCAAGAATACTATCAAAACCTCTACCTCCAACAAAATTAAAGGATAAAATAAAGTTTTATTTGGATAAAGATACTCTTCGATTGAAATATAATCTTGCTATGTGGTTTCTTGAAGAAAAAACTCCTATAATTTACAAAGCACTAACTTCTATTGGATTACCTGAGCCTTATTGACACCTATTAAACTAAACTTTTCTTCCCATAACTTCCCATAACTTTCATTTTCCTCAAAGCTAACATGAAATTTTTATTTTAACCAACCAAAGAACAAACATTTAATTTCCACAAAACAAAATAACTATAGTATGTTGATCGTTGCGATACCCGTCTTGTTGGTTGCTGCATTTTTTATTCCCGTAATGTCTCTCAGACATGAAAGATTTCTTGATCGATTTGCAGTGTTTTCTCTTTTGGTTGCCTTCGTTTTTGTTGTTTTGTCTGCAAAATATGTTATACCCCAAGGCATGCTTGTCTGGGGCATGTCTGGATGGTTCCCACCTATAGGTATAGTCATAGCGATTGATGCTTTATCTTATTTAATGGCCCTTCTTGTTTCTGGTCTTTGTTTAGCTGTGGGATTTTTCTCCATGAAATATATAAAGAAAAGAAAGGGTGAATACTATGCTTTACTGCTACTTCTTACTGCAGGTATGATAGGTCTATCTATTACTGGAGATCTTTTTAACATGTATGTTTTTCTCGAGATAGTATCTGTTGCGTGCTATTCTTTAACAGCATGGGCAAGAACAAAAGAATCTTTAGAGGGTGCGTTCAAATACATAATCATAGGTTCTTTGGGAACATCCTTTGTTCTTATAGGCATAGCTCTTCTCTATGGTCTCACAGGAACCTTAACACTTGCCGATATATCAAGTAAGATATCTTACAGTCTTGAATATTTCGTTCCCATAGCTCTCATAGTTTCAGGA
>CAYPCO010000138.1:0-1773 GCA_964409265.1 uncultured archaeon
TACATCCCTTCGCTCATGGGCAAGAAGATAGACCTGCTTTATCGGGGTGTCAAGAATTATAACACTATTACACAGCCCAGCCGTCCCGAGCCTGAATATTGTTTTGATCTGAGCGGCATGTTATATTTAGAGCTAAAAAATGTCTGGAGTCAGTGAAAGATGGATAACTGCTCTGGTTGTTCAATCTCACTCTATAACTTGTCTGATATAGATTTAGAAGATGCCGATCTTCAGCAGCCCGCTGACATCAAGCTCGTCAAAAAGGACCCGCTTGAATCGCTGGAAGACAAAAGACCGAAGATCATCATTATCGATAAGGACTCAGCAAGGAATCTGGCACCGGATATTTTGGAAAGAGCTGGCAACCTTTGCACTCTGATAGCCATCGGTAGAAGGGAGGATTTTGCAGAAACTCTTCCCGGTCTCGACATCTTCGAATACATTGAATTCCCGGAAGAAAACAGACTGTTGAATAAAACGATTGCCCACGCTATCCGGTATCTTATAGAAAAGGAGAGAAAAGCGGCTCTCGAGAAAGAGCTCAAAGACAATAAAGAAGAAATGAACGCCGTGGTAAATATAGGAATAGCTCTATCCGCGGAAAGGGACCATGAAAAGCTTCTGAATCTAATACTGCGGAAGAGCAGAGACATAACTAATGCTGATGCAGGAAGTCTCTACCTTGTTGAAGAGAAACCATCCGGCGAAAAACATTTGCGTTTCAAATTAGTTCAAAATGACTCCGTTAAAGCGGACTTCAGCGAACATGTGATCCCTCTTGATAAAAACAGTATGGCTGGCTATGTGGCACTGACAGGCGAGACTGTGAATGTGGAGGACGCTTATAAACTCTCCACTTTCAACAGATCCTTTGATGAAAAAGCGGGATACAGAACTAAATCTATGCTGGTCATACCTATGAAGGACCACAGAGACAAAATTATTGGGGTCCTGCAGCTTATTAACAGGAAGAAAAGCAAAGACATTCGCCTGACCAGCCCTGATGCTGCGGAAGAGTATGTTGTGCCATTTGACAGGAAGTGTGAAGATATGGTGACCTCTCTTGCCAGTCAGGCAGCCGTCGCCATAGAAAACAATGCCCTTTATGAAAGCATAAAAAGGCTGTTTGAAGGCTTTGTAACAGCATCAGTGACCGCCATTGAACAAAGAGATCCCACAACATCCGGCCATAGCACAAGAGTTGCCACGCTTTCAGTCGGCATCGCCGAGAGGGTTGACAGAATCGATGAAGGCAAATTCAAACACACAAAGTTCACCAAGAATCAGATAATAGAAATAAAATACGCTGCTATTCTGCACGACTTCGGGAAGATCGGCGTTAGAGAAAATGTGCTGGTGAAAGCTGCTAAGCTCTATCCTTATGAACTGGACCTGATTAGAGCCAGGTTCGAATACATAAAACTCCTGATAAAGCTAGGATATACCGAGAAAAAAATCGATTATTTACTCAGACACGGGGTCAATAGTTATGAAAAACAGTTCGAACTTCTTGAAAAGTATATGAAGGAAGACATAGAGAAAACATCCGAGCTTTTCAGAATAATAGAAGAGCTTAACAAGCCTGTACCTCAGCCGGACCACATGTTCCAAAAGCTTGACGAAATCGGCAGGTTCAAATTCAGAGATCTTTACGGAGAAGAAAAGCCTTATCTTGATGAAAGAGAAGTGAAAGTGCTGTCCATAAGGAAAGGAAGCCTCGACGAGGAAGAGAAGCTCGAGATAGAGTCCCATGTTACGCATACCTTCAATTTT
>CAYPCO010000139.1:0-1738 GCA_964409265.1 uncultured archaeon
TACGCTCGATCTGTTTGAGTGGATATTTATTCACATCTATAACGTTATCGAGAAAATGAACACCAATTCTTACAGTTTCCTTTAGTTTTTTCCAATCTATTTTTCCATTAACAACCATATGGGACAAATTTATTGAACCTAGATTACATGACTCGTACGGAAGCAATGGCTGTTCACCACAAGGGTTCGTGCTTTCTATTCTACCTAGTTTTTTTAATGGATGACGTCTATTTATTTCATCCAAGAAAATCAAGCCAGGGTCACCATGCCTCCATGCGTTTTCAACAATCTTGTTAAAAATCCTTCTTGCCTTGATTTCTTTAACCATTTTGCCTGTTCTTGGATTTATCAGAGGGTGATTTTCATCATTTTCCAGAGCCTTCATGAAATCATCTGTTATACCCACGGATAGATTGAAGTTTCTCAGCGGGTATGTTTCTTTGGCTGAAATGAACTCCATTATATCAGGATGAGAGACATTAAGGATTCCCATATTCGCGCCTCTTCTTCTTCCACCTTGTTTTATTATCTCTGTGGCAGTATCAAAGATTCTTATAAACGAAACAGGACCCGATGCAATTCCACCTGAACCTCTAACAACGTCTCCCTTTGGTCTGATTCTAGAAAAGGAAAACCCTGTTCCACCGCCACTTTTGTGTATGATCGCCATATCTTTGAGAGCATCAAATATACTTGTAATGGAATCTTCGATTGGTATAACAAAACACGCTGAAAGCTGACCTGATCTTGTTCCAGCGTTCATAAGAGTTGGTGAGTTTGGAAGAAAGTCCAACCTGCACATGGCTTCAAAAAATCTATTCTCTACGGCCTTAATATCAGCATGCTTATCGTATATTCTATCTGCTTTGGCAACCGCCTTTGCAACTCTTCGAAACATATCCTCGGGTTTTTCGATTATCTGGCCAGAAGAATCTTTAAGTAGGTATCTTTTTTTTAGAATATAAAGAGCGTTATCACTTATTTCTGGTCTACATATCATAATTTAATTTTGGTAGTTAAGACTAAAATTTCAAACCCATCCCATGAACATAGCAAGACCAAGCATGAACATTATAACTCCTGCAAAAAGATGAAGGTATCTTATGTTTTTATCTTTCCATTCCGAAACATCCTCAACTGCTGTTATACCCAAATAAACACCCAGAGTAATTGCAATCATGGGTAAAACGAACACCGCGTTGTATATAAGAAGCCATGGAACGGTTTCTAAAAGCTCAAGGACGGATAGTATACCACCAGCTATAACGTAAGGTCCCATGGTGCATGGAAGAAGAAAGATTGTCACAAATGCCCCGAGAACGAACGCTCCCTTAACACTCGTTATCTTCTCAAGCATCTTCTTGACTTTTGGTCTCCAGCTCATGGGCATTTCCGTTAGAATGCCACCAGGTTTATATCTAATAAAATCTCTGATATTCAGCAAACCAACAAATATCGCAGCACCTGCAAGTATCTTATAAAGCACGAGTCTTATTGAAGTCAGGGTCTGAATGAGCTGGAAGAACTTTATTATGACGAGACCGTAGAGTATGTATATAAAATAAACAGAGGCTATGAATGCTAATCCAGAGAGAAGAATCTTTCTTTTATTTTCTGGATTGTATGTAATTATTCCTATAAGCATAAGTGTCAGAACAGCTAACGCACAGGGATTAACCGCGTCAACAGCTGCCAGAGAGAGTATTTTTCCAAGAGTTAACTCTACTCTCTCGGAAGT
>CAYPCO010000140.1:0-1724 GCA_964409265.1 uncultured archaeon
TTCCATATATGTTTTTTATAAGTTCTTAATTTATTAAATCTCACCTTAAATATTTACCTATGGAAGAACTGATCTGGAAATACTCGCTTCAAAACGCTGTTTTTTATGGTGGTAAGGCCGATCCTAAGGCAGTTCTAGGTAAGATAATGGCTAATGAGCCAGAACTAAGAAAAAAGGTGAAAGAGATCAAAGAGTTGGTTGATAAGATAGTTAAAGAGGTAAATTCTCTTAGTCTAGAAGAACAAAAAACAAGACTTCAAGAGATTTCGCCAGAGCTTCTGAAAAGAGAGGAGAAAAAACAAGACGTGCTCCCTCCTTTAAAGGATGCTCGCCCTGGAAAGTTCATCACAAGGTTTGCCCCTTCACCTACAGGTCCGCTAAATTTAGGACAGCTCATAAGAGGAGCCTTTCTACCTTATCTTTACGCTAAAAAATACAAAGGAAAGTTTATTTTAAGATTCGAAGATACGGACCCAGATAAGATAGAAAAGAGATACTATGATATGATAAAAGAAGACTTGAAAGTATGTGGTATAAAATGGGACAGACTTGTTGTACAATCGAACAGAATGAACATATACTATAAATACGCAGAAGAACTTCTGGAAAAAAATCATGCATATATGTGTTCTTGTTCAAGTGAGAGGTTCAGAGAATTGAAGAAGTTCAGACAGAACTGTCCTTGTAGAGATAGAAGCCCTGAAGAGAACATAAAGATATTTCATAATGCCGTTAAAGGATTGTATAAGCCTGGAAAGTTTGTAATGAGATTAAAGACATCTATGAAAGATCCTAATCCTGCTATCAGAGATCCGCCTATAATGAGAATATCAGACGCTAAACATCCGTTGAAAGGCGATAAGTACAAATTCTGGCCATTGTATAACTATGCCAATGCGATTGATGATTACACTCTTGGTGTTACGCACGTCTTTCGCGGAAAGGAGCATGAACATAACACAGAGATACAAAGAAGAATATACGAATATCTGGGCTGGAAATTTCCGGTTGTTATCAACTTTGGTATGGTCTATCTTCCGGGAGAAAAACTTCATACAAGAGATATAAAAAAGATGATAAAGGAAGGTAAACTTTCTGGATGGGACGATCCAAGACTTCATACAATCAGAGCTCTTTTAAGAAGAGGTTATCAACCAGAAGCTTTTAAAAAATTTGCTATTCAATGCGGCCTAACGAAACATGATATATTTTTGGATTGGGAAAATCTTAATGGAATAAATAGAAAAATAATAGACCCTGTTGCAAACAGATACATGGCAGTTGTAGATCCTGTAAAGATATCTATTGAAGATGGCCCCGAAATAAAGAGAGTTAAAACTCCGCTTCATCCAGACTTTCCTGAAAGAGGCGAAAAGACAATCCCTGTAAATCTTGCTAAAATATACATAGAGAGTGAAGACTTTACGAAGTTAAAAGGTAAAGAGATTAGACTTAAACACCTCGGAAATGTAATCTTGGATAGAAAGTCTAGGTATATAGGTGACGAAATAAAGAAGGATATTAAAAAGATTCATTGGGTATCAGAACCATATATAAACATCAAGATAATAACGCCTTCTGAAACGCTCAAAGCCATTGCAGAACCATGGATAAAAAGGCTAAAGACAGGTTCAATTATTCAGTTTGAAAGATTCGGCTTCTGTAGACTTGATTCTAAAAAGGAAATGATTTTTTATTTCACCCATAAATGAATTTTAAAATTA
>CAYPCO010000141.1:0-1717 GCA_964409265.1 uncultured archaeon
ACATCAACGAACGTAAGTTATATTGCGAAGACGTGATTTTACAAGAATGAATCAAAACTATTTGTTTTGGAGATAGTTCAGCAGATCCTCTTCATTTTCTGGAACGAATGCCTTGTACTTTAGAGCCAATCTTTGCTTAAATTCATCTGAAGCAAGAAATGGAACTATAAAGTTACCTTGGGCCAGGATCTCAGCAATTGGTTCATCATCTTCAGAATCACCAAGGTAAACGGTATCGTCTTCTCTCAAGCCTCTCTTTTCGAAAAATTCTGATATCAGGACCTCCGGTTTTCTTTCATAAATATCAAGCGTAAAACCAATCACTTTGTCACCATCTGTTTGTAAAGTATTGGCAACAATATCATCAAACACGTCTTGATAATTAGCCTCTTCTAAGATTCTTCTAATGGTATAATCACAAGAAACAGATAAGATTGCGGTTTTTTTACCGTCAGTGTGAACAGTCTCTATAGGTCTTAAAACCCTTTCGTCAACCTTATTTGCAGATTCTCTTGCATATTCGTCAATTACCTTCTTCACGAAATTAACAGGTAACCCCTTCAAAACATTCTCATTAAACGGTTCGTAAACTTTCCCAAGATGTATTTTACCATTGTAATATTGTTTTAACCTTTTCTCAAGTTCGTTTTTTGTTTTTAAGAGTTTTATAACATCAGCAACTTTCCAAATTTTGCCTCTAAAAATAGCATGTTTTGCATTTTCCAGTACAGCATAGCCTAATTTTTTATTCTGAATCTCATCTGTTGCATATTCGAACAACGTTCCATTCCAATCTGAAATAATTGCTTTGTAAGACATAAATAAAATTTATGGTTAATTTTAAAAAACATAGGGATTTATAAACATATTCTTAAATATATTCCACTAAATTAATAGTGATTTTTATGGTAGGTGTCTCTGAGGTTGATCCGCAGGAATTGATAAAAAGGGTAGCTGAATCTTTAAAGGAGATTCAAGAACTGAAACCACCCGAATGGGCAGCATATGTTAAGACAGGTGCACATAAAGAGAGACCACCTGAACAGGAAGATTGGTGGTATATAAGATCGGCTTCAATCCTTAGAAAACTCTATCTAAATCCTGGTATTGGTGTGGAGAGGTTAAGAAAGATATACGGTGGGAGGAGGAACAGGGGCCACAAACCCGAAAGGAAATACAAAGCGTCTGGAGCAATAATAAGGCATATTCTTCAAGCTCTTGAAAAATCAGGTTTTGTTAAAACCGAAAAAGGTAAGGGAAGATTTCTAACACCTAAAGGGCAATCCCTTCTTGACAAACACGCAAAGATGGTCAAACAAGGATAAATATGGTGAATTTAATAGCCCTGGGTACGATAGCCCTTGACACAGTAAAGACACCTTTCGGTGAGGTCAAGGATGCTATAGGAGGAACGGCAACATATTTTTCTTTAGGTGCATCTCTATTCTCACCTGTCGGTATAATATCAGCCATAGGAAGGGATTTTCCGGAAAACGGTTTGGAGATTCTTCGTTCAAAAGGAGTGTGTACAAAAGGTGTTCAGAAACTTGATAAAAGAACATTCAGATGGAATGCTTATTATGAATATGATATGAATGAAGCACACACCATTGATACAAACACAGAAATACTTGAAAATTTTATTCCAAAGATTCCTGATGAGTACAAAGACGCCGAGTTTCTTTTCCTTGGTAACACCGACCCTGAGATACAGATA
>CAYPCO010000142.1:0-1695 GCA_964409265.1 uncultured archaeon
TTGATGTGTCTTGGCCCGGTGGAAGTCTTGACCTCCAAAGAGGAATGTGGATAAGACCCGAAAAGACGTGCTGGATTGAACCATCCGAGGATATAAAAATTCAATGGCCTGTTAAAGAGAAATACAGAAAGATATCTTCCGGTCTGGGTATGAGAATGCTTTATGGTGAGTGTAGATGCCATAAAGGTATAGACCTTGCTGTTCCTGTTGGGACTCCTGTATATGCTGCCGCGGATGGTGTGGTGGAAAAAGTTGGTTGGGACGATTCTGGTTTTGGGTGGTATATAAGAATAAGACATGAGTTTGGAGGAAAAACCTATTATAGCTATTATGGTCATCTCAATGGTGATTTCAACGTTCAAGAAGGACAGGAAGTTAAGGCAGGAGATGTGATTGCATACTCAGGAAATTCTGGTTCTCGCTCCACTGGACCTCATCTTCACTTTGAACTCGCATCAGGCAAAGGTCCAGAAAGGGTAGCTGTTAATATATGTCCGCTGCTTGGAAATCCATCGAACTGCGTATCAGTCACAACTGCATGTCCTGGAGAAGAAATTGTTGGCGAAGAATATATAGCGGATATACCTTTACCTGGTCCTGCTTCGGGTATGTTTAAAGGAAGTATAAGGTTGGTAGTATGAGAGGTGTTGTTGTAAACCTGTTGATAATTATGATGGTCATAGCGGCATTTCTTCTTTTCATTGATATAACGCCCTTTTGGTATAAACACGAAGCAGAAGAGGTTAAGACACATAACGAGTATTACACAATGATTAATGCCTTAAAGGCAGCAAAAAGTTATCTTAGAACAGGATTAAAATTTTCCGTAGAGCAAGCATGTTATGATGTTCTAATGAAAGGTTGTGGCAGAGATATATGGTATGATAACCAAGATAACCATCCAAGCGAAGATGATTTTACTAACCTTTTAGAATCCAAAACAAAGGATTATCTAAACGGGTATTCACGGCAGGGATATAATTTTCTGCTTGGATATATCCCATCGGTTTCTTTACCAACATACGAAAGTGTGGATACAGCAAGTTCAAATGATTTATTACATGTTAACGCGCGTACTAATGATTATATAAGCATTTTACAATCTGGTTCAAGTGAAACAGTTGAGTTTATGAAAACAGGTGAACTTAATGAAACGTATGCTATAGATTGTTATGGTATCTATAATCGTGGTGTTGAGAAGCTCAATGAAATCATTAATGAGCTCAACACTCTGAGAAATATCTTTGATGGATGGCCTCTTGAAGTTCAGGATATAGATGATATCAGAATAACATCAAGCGACAACATAGATGATGAGATATTCTTTAGGGCAGTTAATGATTCATCTCTTCCAGAAGATTTAAAGAAAAGGATTGGAGATGATGCTATCCAGAGTGCTAAGAACTATTTTCTCGAAAGGGTTAGAGAACTTGAATCAGAAGAGAAGGGGAAAAGATATGATATAAAAATAAACACCTCCTTAAGCAAAGTTGATGTGGATATTTCTTGCTCTTCTAAGGAGTTCTACGGCCAGGATAATTCACATGTGAGCGCAAAGGATTGCAAGATATCTTACAACCTTCTCGTATATTTACAAGTAGAAATAACAGACAAGGAAGAAAGGTTTCCTGTCTACGATCAAGATGAAAAAACCCTTGGATTTAGACCTTTAAGACTTAGCTTTGATATAAAGAA
>CAYPCO010000143.1:0-1692 GCA_964409265.1 uncultured archaeon
TATATGTTCAACAAATTTCAAACAAAGTAGCTCAGATGTACGATAACAACGGAGGTGACAATTATGATGCAAGTGAAATAACAGTAAGTATAGATACAGTAAGTTATCAGGATTCCGATACCTTTACACCAGACACAACAAATTACAGAATGTACGTGGATGAAAACGGTTGGTACAAGATTTATTATCATGTATGCTCAGAATCCACAGGACAAACAAATAGACAAACACCTCAAACTTATTTGAGAAAAAATGGGGTGAAACTGAATCCAAGCGATGTTTACTC
Organism: uncultured archaeon; assembly: GCA_964409265.1. Lineage (GTDB taxonomy): Archaea > Aenigmatarchaeota > Aenigmatarchaeia > QMZP01 > QMZP01 > CAYPCO01. The sequence continues at coordinate 287 of CAYPCO010000143.1, forward strand.
TTATATAAGAGAAGCAGCAGAAGCGGATAGAAATTGTGAAGTTGGATACCTTTTGATGAATCTCTCAGCGGGAGATTACATAGACATAAGGCATCTGAAATATCAGAAGGAAAGTAGCGGAGCAAGTGTCACTTTAGCAAACCAAAGCTGGATCTTAATGGAAAAAGTTCCAATAGAAGATGTGGCGATGGTATACGAGTCGACAGGTGGGCAATCTGTTGCTGATGGTGCAACAAATGCAATAACCTTTGACACAAGCTATAAAGTAGGACCATCTTTCACACATTCAGCAGGTGATTCAAGGATATACATAAACAAAACAGGTTGGTACGAGGTTTCTTATACTTTAAGCTGGCAGGATGATGGTGGAGGCGATAGGTATGTAGGATGTGCATTTCTTAGAAGAAACGGAGCTTCAGTAACCCCATCCCAGCAATGTGATTATAGTAGAGGTGATACAGAAGCACTTTGGCATACTGTAAGTGGAAATACAATAATCTATCTTTCAAATGGCGATTATATCGAATTAGCACTTACGTCAACTGGAAGTGCAACCAGTGTAATGCCAAATGGTGCGTGGATAAGCATAATTCCTTTGGAAGAAGATGATACAGAAGCACCAACTTCTTGGACGAGTTACGAAGATGTTATAAGTCAAGAATTAAATAATACAGCTGAGATTAATGTTACTGTCAATGTTTCTTATTACAACAATTCTGGTTCAGTCGCTAACTCAAATTCGAATCCAGATTTGCAATTAGAGATTTATAATGGGAGTGATTGGGTTTTGATTGGCAATTTTAGTGTTAATGGCGTTGGCACATACAGCTTGAGCACTTCTGACCAATCAATCCTAAGTGCATGGAATGGAACACAAACTTCAAACAGAGATATAAGGATAAGGGGTATTAACTTTGACTATTATGATAGTTCTAGTCAAGACATAATAAACTGGACCGATGTTATTGTTAAAGTAATTTATGGTGAAGGAACTCCAGCATCAGGAAAAACCGTTATTTTATATATCACCAAGGTGGGAACAGGCGAAGGAGCAACGTGGGATTCTGGTCATATGTTGGTGACAGATGATTCTGGTCTTGTGACATACAATTTTACTCCAACATGTGATGACCCAACCACACCTACTGTAGATGAAGAATATGAAGTAGGACCGCACAACTGGTATGTTACAATAACAACCACACTAGACCCAAATCTTTGTGAAGATTCACAATCCGAGTACTATAATTTTAATATCACAGGAACTCTTCTTAATACTATAGTCTTTCCAGATGGTTCAGAAAACTACACAGCAGCAGATAACATACTCATTCAGGGTGCTGTTGAAAATTATTGTGGAGAACCTATAAGCCTCAATACAACAACTCAAATAAGGTTCAACCTAA
>CAYPCO010000144.1:0-1679 GCA_964409265.1 uncultured archaeon
CCGGGCTTTCCTGTGGGTCTTATGGATGTTATAGAGATTCCTGATACACATGAACATTTCAGAGTTACTGTAAACAGTAAAGGTCTTATACTAGAAAAGATATCAAAGACAGAGGCTGGTGTGAAGCTTTGTAGAATTCAAGGAAAAACTACTGTTAAAGGAGGTTTGACACAACTTAACCTTCATGATGGTAGAAACATCCTCACAAAATCCAAATCTTATAAGGTTGGTGATTCTGTACTGATAAGCCTTCCTGACCAGAAGATACTAAAACACTTCAGTCTAGCAAAGGGTGCTGATGCTATGATAATAGCTGGTAGAAACGTTGGTGTCAAAGGAAAGATAAAAGATATCCAAGAAAGGAAAACTATGCTTGAGAGAAGCATTGTAACCATCGAGTCAAAGAACAAAGAGATAAAAACTCTAAAGGACTATGTCATGGTTGGTAAAATAGAGGTGAGTAAATGAATCCTATGAGAGAGATCAGGCTTGAGAAAGTAACAGTTAACATGGGTGTTGGAGAGGCAGGACCAAGACTAGAGAATGCAAAGAAGATCATGGAGCTTGTTACTGGAAAAAAAGTTGTTATCACAAAAACTCATAAGAGATCAACATTTGGTGTTGCTAAAGGAAGACCTATAGGTGTTAAAACTACTTTGAGGGGACACGAGGCTTTAGAATTTCTTAAAAAGGTTCTTCAAGCTGTTGATAATAAACTCGATGCGAGTGTGTTTGATGTTAATGGAAACTTTTCCTTTGGTATAAAGGAGTACATACATATACCGGGAATGAAATATGATCCTGATCTTGGTATAATGGGTATGGATATTACGGTTACTCTAGAAAGGCCAGGTTTCAGAGTTAAGAAAAGGAAAATAAGAAGGAGCGAAATAGGTAAGAATCATAAAATAAAACCCAAAGAAGCTATGGAATGGGCCAAAAGGACCCTCGGTGTTGAGATAGAGGGGTGATGATTATGGGATACGAAAAAGTTATGAAACAAATACTGAACAAACCTGAAAAACTCATTAGATTCAAGAAATATAACATCCCAAAAAAGAGGAAATTTGGTAAATCTGTCTATAGATGCAGGAAATGTGGAAGAACTGGTGGAGTGATAAGAAAATACGGTATTCTCTATTGCAGACAGTGCTTCAGGGAGGAAGCAGAGAGACTGGGATTCAAAAAGTATGAGTAGGTGATGATATGAGACATGACATAATTTCAGATGTATTTTCCATAATAAAGAATGCAGAAAGCATAGGTAAGAGAAGTTGTATTGTTCCTGCCTCGAGGGTTATAAAGGATATACTCACCATACTTCATGAGCACAATTATATAGGAGATTTTAAGTATATCGAAGATGGTAAAGGTGGTAAGTTTAGAGTGAAGCTCATTGGAAGAATAAACAAATGTGGTTCTATAAGACCTAGATTTTCTGTGAGCGTGGATGATCTGATAAGGTGGGAGAAAAAGTATCTTCCTGCAAGTGGTATAGGTATCCTTATAGTTACAACATCTAAAGGTATAATGGATCAAAATCAGGTTAGAAAAGAAAAGACAGGAGGGAAATTATTAGGCTATGTATATTAAGGTGATCTTTATGAAAGCAGCAAATATAATAAAAGATGCTTTAAAGAACAAAAAACTCATTATAGGGACGAGAACGGTAACAAGAG
>CAYPCO010000145.1:0-1675 GCA_964409265.1 uncultured archaeon
AATTAAAAACAAGACGTATGCGATAGAAATCACCGGTATCCCATTCATTTGTAAGGACCATAATCCAATAGCACCGATTGTAAAATATACAATAAAGAAGATGTTCTGTCTAATAACTCTGTAAAAAGAGAATCCTTCAATCCTTTATCAAACAACTTTTTCATACTATCAGATTCTTCTTAAGCCACTCACAGGTCTTTCAACCATCTTATAATCAATACCTTCTTTCATGCATGCCAGAATCCCTGCGACCTCCAAATAATTTTTCGCTTTTATTACATTTTTCAACTTTAGTTTTTCCTTGGTTACGTTGAGTACGGTTTTGTTTTCCTCGACAGCAATTATAGGTATGTTATTCTTTTCTGCACAAAGGGCAGGGATTCCTCCCAAACATGATGCAGGTAAAATAACAGCTGATATGTCTTCCAATCTTATGTCACTTTCTTTTGATTTTTCTATTGGTACAGGCTGTGGTGCTTTGTGTAAACCTTGCAATACACATCCAAGATAGGCAGGAGAAATGGCTTCTGCACCTGCCCTTGGATCTATAACACCTGAAAACATCTCATGTTTTATCTCTTTAAGAGTTAGTAAAGGAGCATGTGCAGATGGAATTCCAAATTTCATGGATATGGTGTATGAGATTATAGCCTCTGTCCCTCCATAGGGATTCGGTCCCTTACCTTTGAAATATTTCTCCAAGTCTTTATATGAGATTTTTATCACAGTGGATATTGCTATCGCATTTGCACCTTTCTTTATGAGTTTCCCAGCAGCCTTGAGGAATATGTTTTGATCTTCTATCTCTCCTACAAAAGTTCCGGATTTATTTTTAACAGCTCTTCCACCAACAGGTTTTTCTGTAAAAGTATATCCTATAATATTCACTCCTTTAACGGTTTTTATGGCATCTATGGTATTAAGAGCTATGTCTATACTTTCTCTTTCTTTATACCCAGAATCCAACACAACACCTATCTTGTTTGCTCTTACCTCTCTTAATGCGATGTCACCTAAAAACAACCTGTCCAGATTGAACCCATCAACATACAGAACATTTTCTTTTGCAACATCAAGCTCAACTCCGTTCACAACATTTGGATGAGAGATAACCTTATCTGCAACAGTTGCTATTAAGTTTGTTGCAGGGGTTGCATCTCCTACATAACCTCCTATGGATGCTCCTAGCCCAGTAGGGATAATCTGAGCTACAATAAACTCTTTTCTCATAATCACTCCTCGACTATGCTTGCTTCAACAATTAACTTATTTTTTCTTACACCGACTATTGCATATCTCAAGGGCTTCTGATTCTTCTTCAAGTTTTTCTTAAAAAATTCAAGCAAAACATCTATGTAAGGTTTATCTTTCACCATCTTCACTTCAAAACGCTCATTAAATACAGGCATCCTGTTTGATAATTGGGAGTTCTTATTTTTATTTTAGATCGGTACGAATGATTTATTTTTATCTATGTTTCAGTTTTCGTGTCTTGTCTAATAAATGCACACTTGTTTCTCTCGGATGTGATTTATTCAAAGACCAAATCCTTATCAAAGAAAATCCGGCATGAATCCTGAAAATCCCTTTCAAGAATTATATAATTTTCTGCTCATTGATGACGTATTATTTTCACAGATTTTAAACGTTTTGTCATTATTATAAAATCAATTTG
>CAYPCO010000146.1:0-1650 GCA_964409265.1 uncultured archaeon
GCCTCTCACGGTGGCTCACGTGGCTTATCAGCATCATGAGCGTTTTGGAGGTGGAGGATATCCAAGAAATCTTGAGAGGGGAAGGATAACTAACTATGCTCGAATAGTTTCCGTTTCCAACTTTTTCGATGCTCTTCTTTCAGGAAGGCTCGGTGTGATTCACACGATTGAGAGCGCTGCGCTCCAAGTTGAGTCCTTGTCGGGAAGCGTTTTCGATCCCAGAGTAGTTAACTACTTTCTGAATGGTGTTGTTAAGAAGAGGATGTTGTAGTATTATATCTTTGAGAAAGGAGGCGAGGAATCGTAAAGTTAATAGCGGATGTTTCTGAAATGCAGTCTTTAGCAAATCATTTTCGTGAAAATAGATATAGAGTTTGCTTGGTTCCCACAATGGGTTACTTCCATGAAGCGCATCTTTCCTTGATGCGTCTTGGAAGGAAGCTTTGCGATAAACTGGTGGTTAGCGTTTTCGTTAATCCAATTCAGTTTGGGCCTTCTGAAGATTTTGAGCGTTATCCTCGAGACCTTGAAAGGGATAGGAAGCTTGCTGAGAAAGTGGGAGTCGATGTCCTATTCGCGCCAAGCGTAGACGATATGTACCCGGAAGGTTTTCAGACTTATGTTGAGGTTAAGGAGCTATCTAAACCCATGTGTGGGGCTTCAAGACCTGGGCACTTTAGAGGGGTTACAACGGTTGTCTTAAAGCTTTTTAATATAGTGAAACCACATGTTGCTATCTTCGGATTGAAGGATTATCAGCAATACTTGATTGTAAAGAGGATGGTAAAAGATCTTGATCTTGGGATAGAGATCATAGGGCATCCTATAGTCAGAGAACCCGATGGCCTTGCCATGAGTTCAAGAAATGTGTATCTTTCGCCTGAGGAAAGGAAGTCTGCTTTGTGTCTTTATAAATCTATACTTAAAGCGAAGGAGCTCGTTTCTCAGGGGATAAGGAGCGTCAGCGAGCTTAAGGAGGAAATTGTAAAATTGATATCTTCTCATCCCTATACCAAAATAGATTATGTTGAGTTCAGAGATCCTGAGACGCTGAAACCGGTTGAGGATGTTTCAGGACCCACTTTACTTGCGTTGGCAGTTTATGTTGGTTCAGCGAGGCTTATTGATAATGCAATCTTGGGTGGTGATGAGAATGCTTGAAAAATTTCTAAAATCTAAGATTCACAGAGCTCGTATCACAGGCAGAGATCTTGAATATGAAGGTAGCCTCACGCTTGATCCCGATCTCATGGAAGCTGCTGGATTGTCGCCCTTTGAGAGCGTCTGGGTTTACAATATATCGAATGGGGCTCGATTTGAGACCTACATAATACCTGGAGAACGGAGCAAAGGGGAAGTTGTCTTAAATGGGGCTGCAGCGCGCTTAGGAGAAGTAGGGGACAAAATTATAATAGCTGCATATGCTTGGTATTCTCCGGAGGAGATAAAGCGTGGCGCGATCGTAAAGCTCGTTTTCGTTGATGAGAATAATCGGATAAAGGATATCAGGGAAGGCCGTATAAGCCCAGTGTGAATCTTGGGCTTTTCTTTTTCCAAGATATTTGCTATAATTAGATTTTGCCAAGGTTGGGGCGTGGTGTAAATGGCAGCACACAGGACTTTGGATCCTGCGGTCCAGGTTCGAATCCT
>CAYPCO010000147.1:0-1600 GCA_964409265.1 uncultured archaeon
AGGGACATTAGAATAAAGAGCTTCGAAAAGTGTGAGAGGTCCTGTTTCTTCCCAGATGGAAGGAACGATAAGATAATCCACTTTGCTGAAAAATTTTTCATAAAGTTCCTTTCTTGGTATGTCTTCTATCAAGACTATTCTTTCATCTTTCCTTAAAGATTCGATTAGTCTGTTTTTCGTATTCTGAGTGCATATCAAGATCCTGAAATCAAGATCATCCAGAAGATCTTTGGCTTTAAGAAGTTTTGTTATACCTTTGGCTTCATCAAGCGTTCCTATATAGCCAAACCATACCTCTGAACGTTTTGTTTTTCTGGTTTTTCTGATTGGTAAATAAACACCATGGTATACAACTCTAAATCTCGAATCCGTGCCAAAAAGATTCTCCAAAGTCCTTTTCTGATGATGCGAAGGACATATGATTGCTTCACACTGAACGAGTATGGATTTTATTCTCTCGTGTCTGAGTTTGTTGTAGATCTCCAGAGGAAGATTATTTTTCAAAGAGTGCTCTCTGCACTCTCTACAATCGCATTGCAATACAGAGTTCAAAACACATTTTTTCACACCATTATGGCATATTCCTTTAATGCAGAACAAAGAATGATCATGGAGTGTTAAAATCTTTCTGATACCGAGACTAGACGCCGGATTCAAGATAGAAGGTAAACTCATACCCGAAAAAACATGAACATGGATGAGGTCTGGTTTATAGTCTTTCAGGAGAGAGTCGAAGATATCCCTTAATCTTTCATCACCTTCTTGATCGAAAACCTTTCTTATACCTTTTATTTCAATCCAGTTTCCATTCTTCACAACTCTATACTCTTCTGAATTATCATAAACAAGTCTCACAAACCAAACCTGATGGTCTTGTCTTTGTAGTTCTATAAGTCTCGATATTGCAGGATGATTTATGCTTGAAATGTGAAAGATTTTCATATTTGTTAGCATTTCGCTTTTTGATTTAAATCTGCAAACATAGTCTTTATTACAATAGTTGCATAACTTCCCTTAGGAAGAAAGAATTCGACTTTACATTTCTTTCTTTCAGGATTTAGTTCATCATCCTCTAAAGATCCTATCTTAAGATTCTTTACCTCAACGAGCATATCCCTCATATTTCCAGGAAGGTCAAATTCGGGCATCTCTCTTATTCTAAAATCCTCTTTTGTAATAACCTCTTCTTTCATTAAAGTTTCTATTATCTCCTTCACAAATTCTGGGAATTCAACATCATATCCTATTAAAGGAACCTTTACATTTTCTATACCTTCTAAGGGAACGTTAAGTTTACCAAGACAACAGGTTATACGCGTGTGTTTAAATCTTTCTATATATTTGGACACAGTCCTATTCCAAAGGTAGGATTGATAGGAATTTGGAAACATTCTTAGAATCCTCTTAGGAATCCTTCTCAAAGCACCTATACAATCTTTCGGTTTATCTTTAAGGTGGTCCTTAATTTCGGGTATGAGTCTTGCTGCTTTACAGAAGTCCCTCTTAATTATAAATCTACCGATCACATGGTTGTTGCATCTTGTTCCAAATCTTTGGTCGTCAAAATAGTTTACCACTTGGCTTACTCTGTTAGGTTTTT
>CAYPCO010000148.1:0-1582 GCA_964409265.1 uncultured archaeon
GGTATCATTATCACCACTGCCAACAATGAGTATATTTGTGCTCTCATGACCACACCCTTATCTCTATAACAGCAGGTCCCCACATAGATTCAACTCCAGCTACAGAGGCTGTATCTGTTTGAATGCTTGTGGCAACAGCATACTTACCCAGGGTTTCATTAAGTCTTCTTATAGCATCTTGAACAGCCCCTTCTTCAGTTTCGTTAACATCCCCATAACCAACACTCGATGGAACCCATATCGAATATTCAAGTGATGTTTCAGGTAGTATATAACAACCAGAACATCCTGTATCGCTTATCCGTATGTAGTTATTCTTCGATGTGTTGTAATAATAGGGATCTATATAGATGTTTGCAGGAACAACCCTGGCTTCGGGTGAAACGAATATCTCAGTTGATGGTTCATTTTCAGGCCAGACTTCAACATGAACTATACTGCTGAACAGCTGCGCTATATGAAGAAACGTCTCTATCAGTTCGTTACCTTCAAAATCAATGCTGAATGTTTTAGGATTTTCTGCAACACCACCAGCGTTTTCAGTTAAACCTATATCAACATATCCGTATCTAAGACCTTGGGAAGGAAGCTCATATTCAACCTCAACCCAAGATGAACCCTCGGGGTCATTGAATGGATCGGAATATATGGTTGTATCTCCGTAACCAACGAAGGTATCTCCCCACCATATAAAGTAATTTACCTGGGCAAGAACCCAGTTGGTACCTTCAGATGCAAGATCTGTAAAGTTATATGTAACATCTACAATTCCAGATGGAGGTGGATTAAACACATCATACAGTGTATCATTAAACCATATCCTCACATCATCGTACCAAGTGTTGTCAACACCCAATGCTCTAAGATGAAATGTTACATTTAGAATGGTTGCATTTTTTGGTATATGAAAGGAAAGCATTTGCCATGCGCCACTTCTTCCAAACGATCCTGGGTTAGGATTGCTTACTATATAATCAAAGTAATACCTTTCTTTTACAGTTGGAGAAACTTCTTTTATTTCATTGCTTTGATATGTTACCTCAAGTCTCATACCAGGATGTACATGAGAATTGTATTCTGTATTTTCTATATTCATATAAATAGTGTTATTTCCAGAGATCACGTAATCGGTCACATCTACCACACCAAAAGCAGCTGTTCCGTAACCAGGATCATAATCACTGTGAAGCCATGTGATATCTCCTGAAACCTCCTGTCCATTAACTTGAAGGCTGTTAATATTCGTATAATGGATAGATACATAAAGTGTTGCATTTATTATTTCTGTTGCGTTAATCGAAAATCTTTTCCAGATTTCTAAATCCCCACCCCATCTTGCTGCTCCTTCCGGATGAAACGTTATAACCTTTGTTGTGTTTTTCACAATCTTGGTTGCCCATGCTCTTGCCACATATCCAGATACAGGCTTACCTGCTTCATATCCAGAAGCAAGTGTGAATAATCTTGAAATTATTCTTCCATCTCTATCACCTCTCAATGCTACACTTTGATTGTTTATGAGAATTTCATAACCCATCTTCGATGGAATTGTTTTGTTAAACACGTATTCAGACATGTTTCT
>CAYPCO010000149.1:0-1555 GCA_964409265.1 uncultured archaeon
ATAATGTACATATTCGGAATCGATATTCCTGTGTTGGAGCTGCTTGTGCTGTTTTCCATAGTTGTGGTTATATATCTTATTATTTTGGAATTTGAATTCAGACAGCTTAGAACGATTACACGGAAATTCGATGAAGAGGAGATACAACTCAGCAAAGCCATGCGAGAGCTTAAAGATGAGATAGCAAGTCTCAGAGAGGTCATGACTGTCCCAAAAGAGATCAAGAAATAACCCAACTCTTAATTTATTTAATGAAGAAAACCCAAATTAATTATATATGTTAATCAACAAGAGAAGAACCGTTTTAGTTTTGTTTATATCGATTTTTATAATTCTAACATTTCTACCCAGAATCCCTCACACCATAGCTCTTACCCAAAAAACCTTTCTTCTTGATTTAGATCAACCAGCTTTTGTTTATGAGGAAACACAATTTAATGATTCCACAACTTCAAAAGAGTATGACTATAACACAAGTGGAAATGTAACATATTGGATAAGAATACCTAAAAATGCAACAATAACTCACGCATCAATGAATGTTACAGGGATGATAATAACCATATACAAAGAGCAGGTCAAATCTGTCAATGTTGCTCCGCTGGGTTTAACAGTAGGTGATGTTGTTTTCGGAAACGAGAACGAAATAGTTTCTGGAACATCTGGATATGATGGAAAAGTCTCTGTTCTCTATGGTAACAACGGAACTCTTATTTGGGAATATTATATCTCAACCAATCCAATTTATGATGTTGACGTGGGCAATGTGACAACTAACCCAGGGAACGAAATAGTAGCAGGTTCTGCTGATGATAAGGTATATGTTCTTAATTGTGATGATACAGGAGCATCTGAAGCGTGGAGTTATCAGACTGCAGGTGATGTAAAGGCGGTTGTTATCGCTGATCTTGATGATGACGGTATCAATGAAGTTATTGCTGGTTCGGACAAGGTATACGTTCTTAACTCAAGTGGTGATCTAAACTGGAGTTTTGATTTAGGTGGAATAAACGATGTGAAAGTAGGTAACATAACATCCGATGATGGTAATGAGATTGTTGTTGCAAACAGTACGGGTATATGTGTTCTCAATTCAAGCGGTCAACTTGTATGGTCTAAAGATCTTGGAACAGCAATAAACAGTGTAGATATAGGTGACATAACTTCTGATCCTGGAAATGAAATAGCTGCTGGTGGGACAGATGATAAGGTATACGTTTTGAATACAAGTGATTCAGGCAGTGAAATAGTGTGGAGCTATTCAGCAGGTGGAGATATAATCAGTGTGAGTATAGGTGATGTAACGGTTGATACAGGTAACGAGATTGTTATAGGTTCTGATGATGGAAAGATATATACACTCAACAGGAACGGTTCACTTGTATGGAGTTACGAGACAGAAAGTCAGGTCAAATCCGTTGCTATAGGAAACATAACTCAAGACGATGGAAACGAGACTTTGGGTGGTGCAATAGATGGTTATCTTTATACTTTTAACTTTGATTACTTCCCAACAAATCTTTCTCTTGACATAGGCGGGGATGGAACCTACGAT
>CAYPCO010000150.1:0-325 GCA_964409265.1 uncultured archaeon
GGACCTCTATTTCTCTGTCTATCCTTCCAGGTCTTAGCAGTGCGGGGTCTAAAAGATCCTTTCTGTTAGTTGCTGCTATGAAAACAACATCTTCCAGGGTTTCTATACCATCCAATTCTGTGAGTAGCTGATTGAGAATCCTGTCTGTTACATCGGTGGAAACACCCTTTCCTCTTATCTGAGCAATAGAGTCTATCTCATCAAAGAATATAACACACGGTGCGACCTGTCTTGCCTTACTGAATATCTCTCTGACTTTTTTCTCGCTCTCACCAACCCATTTGGATAGAAGTTCTGGCCCTTTAATAGCTATGAAATTTGCATC
>CAYPCO010000150.1:335-1555 GCA_964409265.1 uncultured archaeon
GCATCGGTCTCTGTTGCCACGGCTTTCGCGAGCAAGGTCTTACCACATCCTGGAGGACCGTAAAGAAGAATACCTTTAGGAGATCTTATTCCAGCTGTCTCGAACATTTCTGGATATTTCATTGGCCATACAACAGCTTCCATAAGTTCTTGTTTTGCCGTGTCTAAATCTCCTATATCATCCCATTTTACATTTGGTTTCCTTATGAGAACCTCTCGCATAGCAGAAGGTTGAACTATCTTCAGTGCTTCTGTGAAATCCTTCATTGTAACTTTCATCTTTTCCAGAATCTCGGGTGGAACCCTCTCGGTTTCAAGTTTCTGTATCTCCGGAAGATATCTCCTTAGTGCTTTCATGGCAGCTTCTTTACAAAGAATCTCTATGTCAGCCCCTGTATAACCATGAGTAATCTCGGCTAATCTGTTCAGATCAACATCTTTATCAAGAGGCATACCTCTTGTATGAATCTCTAGTATCTCCTTTCTCCCTTCTATGTTTGGAACACCTATCTCTATCTCTCTATCGAATCTTCCTGGTCTTCTCAATGCAGGGTCAAGAGCACTCGGTCTGTTTGTTGCACCTATAACAACAACCTCACCCCTGCCTTTTAAACCATCCATGAGTGTGAGCAGCTGAGCAACAACCCTCCTTTCAACCTCACCGCTTACCTCATCTCTTTTTGGTGCGATCGCATCTATCTCATCTATGAAGATTATGGACGGTGCATTCTTTTCTGCATCATCAAATATGTCTCTTAGTTGTTTTTCACTCTCTCCATACCATTTGCTCATAATCTCAGGTCCATTAATCGCGTAAAAATTCGCATTTGTTTCATTTGCCACGGCCTTTGCGAGTAAGGTCTTGCCTGTGCCTGGAGGACCATACAGCAAAACGCCCTTGGGTGCAGATATTCCAAGCTTTGTAAAGACCTCGGGATGTTTTAGAGGAAGTTCTACCATTTCTCTAATCTTTGCTATCTCCTCTTTTAAACCTCCTATATCTTCATATGTAACCTTTGGTCTTCGAGTTTCCTCTTCTTTGACAACTCTCTCAGAAACTATGAGTTGTGTGTGTTCGGTCAGCATTACAGGACCCTTTGGGTTTGTGTTCGTGACCACGAAATCAAGGGATGTTCCAAGAATATCTACTTCTATTCTGTCACCTTTCATAAACACTCGATTGAGAAGCCTTTCTTTAAAGAATGAAGACGGATCGCCACT
>CAYPCO010000151.1:0-1533 GCA_964409265.1 uncultured archaeon
AAAACCGCAGGTGACCACATACCTGTTTGAACAGGTTCAACATACCTATCATTTACAAATCTCGTTACCCATTCGAATCTGGCTTTAAGGTTTTTACCTTCCTTTTCTAAGTAACCTTCTTTTATCATAGCAAGGTACAATGGCTTACCCAGACCAGATTCATTATGATAAAGATAATTGGTTTTTATGCCCCATTCTTCCTGTATTTTAAACAAGGAGAGACCCTGTGGTTTACCAGCGCACGTTAACCATATAAGCCAGAAATTTTTATAGTCAGTTATGTTTTTCATATTAAAATTATTGTATATCTATACTATAAAATTTTTGGGAATCTTTCATTTTCTTCGTGACAAAGCCTTTTTTGTTCTGACATAGTTTCTTTTTTGAACAAAAAAATTTCAAAAAAATTTATACAATTGTACTATTAGAGTTGTACTATTACATTAATAAATCCATAGAGTAATATTTAACTATGATATTAGAAACCGTGGTTATCCTCCTATCACTTATTTCCATGATGTTTCTTTTGTACGAATTTTACAAAATGATCTATATTTATGAAAATATCGGCAAAAACATGCTTTTACCACGTCCTATAAACTTGTATGAAGGTATTATAAATACAGATTTCGGATTGAAGGTTCATACAATAGAAAAAGGTCTTGAAGACCTGAAAAGAAGGGTTGAGAAGCAAGAAAATATCATTTCATCCCTTATAGAGGAGCTTGGTGGATAGAATGCCCGAGAAAAAAAAGGTTGATGAGGAAAAGAAGGTTCTTGCTGACATAATAGAGGAGATGTCAAAGGCTGCTGATATAGGCAAATCAGGATCTAAACAATCAATAGAAGAGGTGATAGGACCTAAATTGGAGGAAATGAGCAGAAGCATAGAAGAGAAGATAAAAAAGATAGAAGAGACGGCCCAATCTTCTAAGATATCTGAAGAAGTTTTGAGAAAACAGATAAGCAATCTTGTTAAGAGAAGCATAGATGCAAAGATGGAGGATCTTGCAGATAAGATAAAAAATCTTGACAAAGTAAGCGAGATAGAGGAAAGAATAAACGAACTCGTTAATAAGTTATCTTCTCAGGCGATTCAAGGAAGACCCTCTGATGTCTCACAGGGTCTTGCTGCTTTTGGAGGTCAGCTGAATCTTGAGGCTGAATTTCAGGACATAAGAAGAAGAATAGAATCCCTCTCAAAGAATCTCGAAAATCTCAGTAAAACAGTCGATTATAAAATAACAGCTATAGAAGATAGACTGAAAGAACTTGAAAAGATACCTGTCATGGAAGAAAAGTATAGAGAATTGTCTGAAAAACTTGGCCCTGAAAATGTTCAAAAATTGAAGAGAATCATATTTTCTGCTGACGAGTTGGTAGATGAGGTTATACCAGAGATGATAAACAAGAGAGTGAGGAGAAAGATAGAGCCATTAATCAACAGTCTGAAAAATGCCAAGGCGGCCATCAACGATCTAAACAACAGGGTTATGAGACTCAGGGATGATATAAAGGAGCTTTACAGATTCA
>CAYPCO010000152.1:0-1520 GCA_964409265.1 uncultured archaeon
CTCATCAAAAAAATAGAAGTCAGCGTCTTTCAGAAGCGTTGCGGATATTGCAAGTAGTTGCAGCTCCCCACCTGAAAGGTTCTTCACATCCTTTTCAAGCATGCCTTGAATTCTTAAATTTGATACTATCTTCTCCAAGGAACGTGTTTCATCAGTTTTCTTAAGAAGTTCTATAACTTTACCAGACCACCTCTTTGGTATAAGATCAACATGCTGAGGTTTATATGCGATCTTGATTTTTCCCTTTGACAACCTTTCAAGATACTCCTGGAGCTCTGTTCCCTTAAATCTCTCTATAATCTCCTTCCAGTCAAATTCTTTGTCAAACAATCCCGTGTTTGGTTTAATATTTCCGGAAAGTATATTAAGAACGGTTGATTTTCCCACACCATTGGGCCCTATAAGACCCGTGACAGAATTTTTTTTGGGTATGGGAAGTCTATACAACGTAAACATGTTTGGACCGTATCTATGAACAGGCATCTCGTCTAATTCTCCGGGAAGGTTCACAATTGATATTGCTGATTTTGGACATTTTTTGACGCATATCCCACAACCTATACACAGATCTTCATCTATTAATGGTTTTTTATCTACTTCAGAAATTGTTATACAATCCTGTCCTGTTCTATTTACAGGGCAAACACTCTTACATATATAGTTACATACCTTTGGATTGCAGAGCTCTCTATCTATAACAGCTATTCTTTTCCTTTCAGCCATAAAAACAAATTTGACAAACCAAAATATAAAAAAGAAAAGGAAGGAGAGTTTATTCGAGTAATGCGTTTTCTATGTCTTCGAGAGTTATGTTCTCCACTGCCTCCTCTAACTCGTTTTCAATTGCATTATAAACCTCTTCACCAACAATTTCTCCTGGTGCTGGTTTTTCGGTTTGAATACACCCGCTTGTGAATACCACTGACATTACTGCGACCATAAGTATGCCTATTACAAAGATTTCTCTGAACATCTTAACCACCTGCTGATGTTAAATTTTGTGCAACGTCCGTGACAGTCTCTACAACAGCTTCTATTGGTTTCTCACCACTGCACTTTGCTGGGAATTTCTTGCAAAACACCTCACATTCAGGAGAATCCTTGTGTTTTGAGCAGTATCCTTCTATGTTGGCAACAACCTTCCTGCATGCCAATGGATGCTCCTTACAATAGCTGACACACTTAGGATGTCCTGCATTGCCTATACAAAATTCTGCAAGCTCCTTTGAAACTACCTTACATGCTACAGGGTGCGCCTTGCAATACTCGATACAATCTGCATGATTGGGCTGTTTTATACAGAAATTAATCAAGTTCTTTGTGAGTTTCTGACACGCTTTTGGATGCTCCTTACAATATTCTATACAGTTCGGATGGTCTGGATTTTCTATGCAAAAATCAGCAAGGCTCTTGACTACTTGTTTACATTTCTCCGGATGCTTTGCACAGAACTCCCTGCATTTGTCTGTGTGAGGAATATTCAGGCAGAAATTAACAAGAATTGCCTGTATTTTCTTACA
>CAYPCO010000153.1:0-1519 GCA_964409265.1 uncultured archaeon
TCATGCCCTCTTCTGAGCAGAATCAGAGTTAAGAGTAAGATACAGATCTCAACAGAATTCTTTGGTTCTGGTATAAACGTGTTTGTAGGTAGAACGGGTTATCCAAATCTTTACGTAGGACCTTTAGCGGTTTCTGAATATAACGAGATTGTAGATAATCCTGTGAGATGGTTTGGCTCAGATTATAACAACCTGGTTGAATTGAGATCTATGACTGTAAGAGCTAAAAACAGGGAAAACATCTATTCAAAATCACGTTTCATTCAAGAAATCCAAGATATCGCTCTCTCAACGAAACCAACAGACATTGAGATATTCTTTAAGAAAAAACCCGTCCTTAAGATGAGTTTTTCGGATATTATTCAACCAATGGGTCCTGTTGCCCCTTTAAAGAAGATGAGACTCACCGAGAATCCAAGGATTCCGTCCAAGATAGAGAAAGTGATAAACGACGAGTTAAAGGCTTTTGACGCGAGTTTTCTTCTTTACAAATCAGGACTTGATGTTTACAAGCTTGTCTCGGTTTTATCTTCAGGTGCTTTGGGTCTTAATAAAAAGAAACTCGTTCCAACCAGATGGTCTATAACAGCCGTTGATGATATGATATTCAAAAATCTTATCAGAGAGATTAAAACCTTTCCTTCGGTTAATGAATATCTTGTATACTCAAACGAATATCTACACAACAGGTTCAGAATACTTCTTATGCCCGGTGACTGGGAATATGAAAATTTCGAGGCATGGGCACCAGGAAGCTTTTGGTCACAGAATCTAAGGGAAACACAGATTCTGGAAGAATACGAAGGGTTTAAAGGGAGAACAACCTATGCTGACAAGGAAGGTGGTGGCTATTACGCTGCAAGACTTGGAGTTGTTGAAGGTCTTTATCAAATAAAAAGACAGGCCAGGGTTGTTGTTTTCAGAGAAGTTTATGAAGGTTATGTTATTCCCTTAGGTGTCTGGGTTGTGAGAGAAACGGTCAGACATGCCTTTGAGGAGAAACCAGAAAGGTTTCAAACACTCGAAGAAGCTTTAAGATTCATAGACTCTGGGTTAAGACTTCCTGTGAAAGAGTATATTAAGAGAAGTAAGATTCTTGGGCAAAAAAGACTACAGGAATTTATGTGAAAAATTAAGCATTACCAACATCTTTAAATAATATTGGTTCAATTAAAAAATAGTGATAGAATGGTAAGACCAGCTTTGAGGTCAAGTACACTGAGGAAGATAAAGAAGAGAATTCCTGGCGGGGCGTTGATAACCCATTATTTCAAGAGAAAACCATCGCCAGCGAAGTGTGGCATGTGTGGTAAACCTTTGCACGGTGTTCCAAGAGAACGTCCATCGAAGATGAGGAATCTACCTAAAACGAAGAAAAGACCAGAAAGACCTTATGGCGGTGTGCTCTGTTCCTCATGCATGAGGAAGGTATTAAAGGAAAAGTTAAAAAAGGAATGAGATATAAATTATAGTTAACATCTAAAAATTCAGGGTGATTGCGTTGTTTGAGATCGGAAGA